>JAJDEL010000808.1 GCA_029259835.1 Planctomicrobium sp.
GCTCAGAACTTTTTGACAGCCACCAAGGTGATTGCACTTGGAGCCATTCTTATCGTTGGAGTGATGTTCACCGGTGATCCGGCAACTTCAATTTCAGATATCAAACCGACCGAAGCAAATTGGGGACTGGCGCTTGTGTTCGTTCTCTATGCCTACGGAGGGTGGAACGACGCTGCCATGGTCACCCCGGAAGTGCGCGATCATCAACGCAATATGCCAAAGGCTTTATTGATTGGATTGGGGCTGATCGCGGTTCTCTACCTCGCGCTGAACTTTGCTTTTTTGAAAGTTCTCGGACTACAAGGAGCAAGGCAGTCACCAATTCCTGCTGCGGATGTTGTTGGTGTCGCATTCGGACCGGCGGCTTCGGTGGTGATGAGCTTGATTGTTATGTGTTCGGCTCTGGGGGCAATTCATGGAATGCTCTTCACGTCCTGTCGACTCTTAGCCGCCGTCGGCACTGACTATCCGATTTTCAAACGCTGGAACAACTGGAATCAACGGGGCGTTCCAATATCATCACTGGTCACACTCGCCATGATTTCATTGTTTCTCATCCTCGCTGTCGGAACGGAACAAGGGCGGGAACTCACTGCGCGCGCTGCCGTCGCCATTCGACTGCCAGAACCAAACTGGGAGAAGTATTTCGGAGGATTCGACACGTTAATCGCTGCAACGGCTCCGGTTTTCTGGTTGTTCTTTGCAATGTCAGGGTTCTCTGTTGTCGTGTTGCGTTGGACAGACCGCGACCGCACTCGACCGTTTCATGTGCCACTTTACCCGTTGCCGGTGATCATCTTCTGCGGATCGGCGATTTTCATGCTTTGGAAAAGTCTCGTCTATGCCGGAGAGTTAACGCTTCTCAGTCTCCCGGTCTTCCTGCTGGGGCTGGTTTTGTCGTTCACGAAATCTTCTCAGTCGGAATCTGAATGAGGATTGGTCGGTCTTTGCTATTAAGGATTTCAAAGATCCTTGCGAGATTTGCTTTTGTTTAAGGATGTTTAGAAGTCGCGTGAGCTTAAATTGCTGAAATAAAAGCCGGGCTATTTCGAAGTGGAGCATACTCGTTCTCATCGGCAATCATTGCAGGAAAAACATGCAAATTCGAGGGTTGATATTGATCTAATCAGCCAGTGTGTGATAAGTGGTTTGGAATAATATAGATGTTTCGTTGCCGGACTGCGTTCAGTTGGGTGAACAGCATCGAAATGAATTCCGGAGTATGGTAGCTATGTGGTTGCGACAGCAGCTTGCCCGTCGGGTTGACGGTTCTTCATTAGGTTTGTTTCGTATCCTGTGGGGCCTGTTGATGGTCTGGGAATCGATTCGCAAACTCCCCAAAGCAGATGGAATGTACTCTCCAGAGTATTTCCATTTCACATACGCGTTGTTTCCGTTTGTGAGACCACTTCCGGAAGTCTGGATGATGCAAACGGAAATCTCCGTGATGCTCATTGCGGCTGTACTGATCGCTGCAGGCTGGCTCTTTCGTCCAGCCTCCGCCCTGTTTTTGTTGATCTTCACGCATCTGTTTCTGATCGAAAAGTTGTATTACAACAATCACTTTTACCTCACCATTCTGATGGGCTTCCTGTTGATGCTCAGCGAAGCGGACCGGTGCTATCGATTGCCGTTCCCATGGAGGTGGAAAAAGTCTGCGACTCATGACGCCCTACCTCAAACGATTCCGATGTGGAATCTCGTGTTGCTGCGTTCGCAGGTTGTCGTCCTCTATTTCTTTGGTGGAATCGCCAAGATCAATAGTGATTGGCTTGCTGGTGAACCAGTTCGATTCTGGTTTTCGCACAAAGATCCTAACCATTTCCTTGCAGCTTTCCTCACGCAGGATTGGTTTATTTACATGGTTTGCTGGACAGGCTTGATTCTCGATCTGTTTGCAGGCTTTACGCTTTTGTCAAAGCGAACTCGCGTTTTTACGATGCTCATTGTGATTGTGTTCCATGCCACAAACTCGACTCTCTTCAAGATCGGTCTCTTTCCGATAATCGGAATTGGAATGCTGGTCCTGTTCCTGGACCCTGACCGCCCGCGAAAAGTGTTTTCCTGGATCGCAGGTAAGTTTGGGAAGGTAAAAAAAGCCGTGCAGGTACCGACTCTTCCATCATCGCAACCAGTTGCAATGGCAAGTTGGGGTGTCACTGCATTTGTTTGCGGATGGATTGCATTTCAGGTTGTGTTTCCACTGCGAAGCGTCTCATATTCCGACAATCCGAGTTGGACTGAAGTCGGGCACTGCTTTTCCTGGAGGATGATGTTAAGAACAAAAGACGCCTTCATGCAGTTCAAGTTCGACCCACCGGAAGCAGAACGATACCTCGAGCAGCATCCGGAAATGTTACCTCAAATCAGTCAAGCGCATTTGCGAAGCATGGTGAAAACGCCTCATTTTATTTTGCAATATGCTCATGCGTTAGGAGACTCGTTCGATGAAGCTGGGATGAAAGACGTCAAGATTAAATGTGTTTCAATTGTTTCGCTGAATGGTCGTCCGTACCAATTGATGATTGATCCTGACGTCGACCTAAAAACAGTCTCTTACGGGATGTTTGAAGTCCCGAATTGGATCCTTCCACTCGACGAACATCGTCGACCGGGGCAATATCCAGATTCACCACTGGAACGCCAAGAGACGATCACTCAAGTTTATAAAGAGTTCCTCCAGCTTAACGAAACTCTACCTGAACCTGCAGCACCAGTGAAATACGCGGCAGATTTTGAATACTCCGGCACCGTGCGTTAACGTTCATAAGTGTACGTCAGAGCTGGCCGATCTATCTCATGTAGAGATATTCTTTGAGATTGAAGATCGCGTGCGCCAGGTCGGTCCATTCCTGATGCTCTGCAACCGGGGGGGATCCGAATTTCATTTGTTCACGCTCCAATTCCGCAATTCGCGCTCTTGCTTCTTCAAGCTGTTTCGCCTGCGCCGGAGTGAGTGCTGCAATGACATCTCGCTCTGAAACGAATGATGTTGCGTCGCTTGCAATCGCTTCGACTTCATCCGGTTGAAGCGCTCTGTCATAGAGACGTGCTTCTAAAATCTTCCCTGTTAGCATACGGTTCCCACTAGGATTGCCATGACGCAGGCCGAATAATATCTGTGCTGCTCCCGCTTTGAAGTGAGCAGGATTGGCTTTGCGATATGGTTCTCCGTACGGTGAGCCGTTTCGAAATCCTCGAATCGTTCCGTCGCTGGCGTAAGTGATGGCGATGTGAACAGGCTGCTTGACTGCTTCTTCCTCGGTTGTTCCACCGAAATCTTGTGTTCGAGCAAAGTTGTTTGACCCAGCCAGCCAGTGCCGGGGTTGCTTTTCGCCGAAGACAATCGCATCAAAGACAACGCCAGCCAAGTCCTGAACCGTCATGATTCCTCCACCGCGCTGGTCGAGGTTGTCCAACTGCACGAGGGCTTCAAGCGTTTTCGCGTGCAACTCAACTTCAAGTGGAACCGATGCGAAGTGGCTCTTTCCGTCGAGAATAAGGGCACCATTTTCAACTCGCGCATTTCCTTTTGCTTCGCCATGCAAATTGCCGATCTCGTCTTTGAAATTGCCTTCAAATCTCCATTCCGCAATCGGTGCGGCAATCGAAGTTCGGGTAGACTGTGGAGATTGCTTCATTGCGATCAGACGTTTTCGTACAGGCGAAAGGATGGAATCGATGAACTTATTTTGTGTTGCGGTTCCTCTTTTAATCTGCTGTTGAGTTTGGCGATTGATCACATATTGTTTTCGCAATTCAATCAAATACGCTTTCGCTGCTTGTAGTTCCTGTTCAGTCGGACGTCGCCCCAATGATCTCTCAAACATCATCTGAATTCGAGACGCTTCATTCTTCTCGCTGCCTGTACGGGTCGCGAGTAATCGTGCCGAGGAAATGACAAACGCATCATTCAACAACGTGAGCGACTGAGCCGGAACGTTTGTTGAATCACGACGGCCCTTCGTTGCTGCCGGAACAGGGAAGTCAAATGTTTTCAGGAATGGATTCAACGAGTTTCTGCGCACGGAGAGATAGAGACTTCGGCGCTCGTGACTGGTTACATTGCCGACCGGTGGTCCGTACATCGTTCGTTCGAGACGCCCTGAATTCGCGAGAAGTGAATCTCGAAGAACTTCGCCTTCGAGGCGACGGATGCTTGCGTGCGACAATAGTCGATTGTCCGGGTCATTTTCTTGTGCAAGTTCTGATGAGCGTGATTCGAGTTGCCACGTCTTTGATAAGAGAATGTATCGAATCATGTTTTTCATCGACCAACCTTGTACCTGCATTTGCACAGCAAGGTCATCGAGCAATTCGGGGTGAGATGGCTTCTCGCCAAGTTTACCGAAGTTATCAACACTGCGAACCAATCCGGCCCCGAACAAATAGTGCCAGATGCGATTCACAACGACCCGGCGAGTGAGCGGGTTATCATCACGGACAACATTGTCTGCGAGCTGGAGTCTGCCGCTGTTGGTCGCCTCATAAGGCGAGTCATCAATCGCTTCCAGAAAACCTCTGGGAATATCCGCCCCCGGCTGGCGGTGATTCCCTCGGATGAACAACGCCTGATCAACGGCATCCGCTTCAAGCAATCCTGGCACACGATTCGGCGACTTCAACTGAATTTCAAGTTCCAGATATTTCTGAACGAGTTCACCGAGCTTGGTCTTCGAAGCCTCGTCCATTTCCAGAAGCCCAAGCTGGCGAGCCTCTTCAATCAGCTTGACCTGAGAATCGGTGGCGAGTTGAGCTTGCCAGGCTTGAATGGATGCTTTGAGAGCATCGGCGTACCGCGACGCGAGTTGTTCAACTGTCTGGGAAACGTCATCCTTCTTTTGATTGAAGATTTCTTCGTACGCCGGTGCGTCAACCGGAGGATGGAACGTCCCCTTTGGGGCAACAACGACTTCCTGAATTCCAAACCATGACCGCTCAACGTTTTTCGCCAAGATTGCGGAATCGGCAGCCGTCGTCAATTCGATGTGAATTTCGTCTCCTTGCCAGTAAGCCAGATCGTACTTCTGCCAACGCCATTTGCCATCGTTGAGCGTCGTGACCGGATAAACCGTTCCGCTTCGAGGGTAATTCTGAACGACATAGCGAACCATCGCCTCGCGATTTCCCACCACTCGAATCCAGAGTTCATTCTTTCCTTCAAGAAGAAAATGAGGAGATGAGTAAACGTTGCGATGCTTCGTTGAGAGTAAATGCGAGTAGACGCCGCCCGACAACAACGGACCGATGGCATTTCCAAGATGTGGAATCGTGAAATCCCCAGGCAATGTCGGCTCGCCTGCGGTTCCATTTCCATGCGAGAACCATTGCTCGGCGTCTGCCGGATTCGTCAAATCCCAGTAGCGACTCCCTTTTGGAACTTTCGTTTGCGTGTTGCCCTGCTTCGCAAGCTCACCAAGCCGTTCTGGGTTTTCACGAGCGAGGAACAATGGGTGCAGCAGGTGATCGGTTTTCTTAAGTTCTTCAACTGGAACGGTGGCAACTTGTTTTTCAATGCGGCTTTCTAAACCATCAAGAGACGCCAGCCAGGACGAGGCCAGCGACTGCCGCATTTTCGTTTTTAATTGCCCCAGTTCTACTTGACTTTGGAACTGAACATCCGGCGGATTGATGTCAATAATACCCGGACGCGTCGAGCCGAGGATGCCGAATAGGGCGTAGTAGTCGGTCTGACTGATCGCGTCGAATTTGTGATTGTGACAACGAGCGCAGGAGACTGTGAGGCCGAGAAATGCCTTCGAAAAAACATTGATCTGATCGTCCGTAAAACGAACTTTTTCATCCAGCGCGTCCGTCGGAGCGAAACCGTGGAAGCACATTCGCCAATGGGCAGGTCCGATTGCGGATTCATTGATTCCGAGTTTGGAATTAATCCTCGGCTCCGGCAGCAGATCACCAGCGATATGCTCGCGGACCAATTGGTCGTAAGGAAGATCATTATTAAACGCACGAATCAAATAGTCGCGGTACTTCCAGGCGTGCGGAACCGCTGGGTCGTGTTCACTGCCATGCGTTTCGGAATATCGTACCAAATCCATCCAGTGCCGCGCCCAATGCTCACCAAATGCGTTCGAGGCCAAGAAGCGATCAACCAATTCCTCGAAGGCATCTGGAGATTTGTCAGCAAGGTATTCTTCGATTTCCTTTGGCGTTGGTGGAAGTCCTCGCAAAACAAAACTGAGTCGACGGATCAACGTGCGGCTGTCTGCAACTCGCGCCGGTTCAAGCTTTGACTCTTCCAGTTTCGATAGAATGAACAGGTCAACTGGATGGCTGGACCACTCTTTATCATTCACCTGCGGAGCATCTGGTTTCGTAATCGGTTGGAAGCTCCACCATTTTTTCCTCTCGGCGAGTGTGTTCTCCCAAGTCTCAACCTGCGCGCCTTCGGCCTCTTTCGGAGGATGACTTCGAGGATCAGGTGCGCCTATGGCGATCCATTGTTCGAAGTCGGCAATCGTCTTTTCACTGAGCCGATCTTCGTTCTGCGGCATCTCAAGGTCTTCAATCTCGTGACGCAGAACTTTGAGAAGAAGGCTCTTACCAGGCACCTTGATGTTGATCGTCGCCCCAGACTGCCCACCTTTTCGGAGCGCCTGACGGTAATCAAGAACCAGCCCACCTTCGGCGGTATCTACGCTGTTATGACAGCTTTCGCATTTCTCTACGAGAACCGGCCTGATCCTCGATTCAAAAAACTCCAACTGTTCGGCAGTGATCTCCGGCTCCGCACCATTCACTGGCAACGCAATCACGCAAAAAACAATCCTGTAGCACCAAGCTTTGCTCATCAGTTCCATCCACTTTTCATTGTCGAGACACTCATAACATTAGAG
>JAJDEL010000809.1 GCA_029259835.1 Planctomicrobium sp.
GGCGACAACGATTCGAAACGGAGTTTGGACTCTCCGCGTACGACGCCGACGTCATTATGAATCAGGGGAAAGATGTTGCGGACTATTATGAAACAGTTGTTGCGATTGCAAAAGATGGCAAGCAATCCGCAAACTGGGTCACGCAAGACGTTCTTCGCGAAATGAAAGAGCGAGCAGTCCCGATCTCGGATTTTTCAATCAACGCAGAAATTCTGGGGGCGATCATTCAACGTGTCGTCGACAAGAAGATCACGAACAAGAGCGGTCGCGAAGTCTTTACGATTTTACTGGAAGAGGCAGACGATGATCGCGAAGTCAAAGTAGAACGCATCGACGAAATCATCACCGAACGTGGACTGGAAGTTGTCTCAGATACCGGCGCTCTTGAGGAGGCAGTTAAAGCCGCGATTGCTGAAAGCCCGAAAGCGGTCGAAGATTTCAAAGCCGGGAAACAACAAGCAGTCGGAGCGATCATCGGCAAAGTAATGCGACTCGCGAAAGGAGCTGACGCGAAAACCGTTCGAGAACTGATCATCAAAACATTGCAAGAAATGTGATAAGGAACGACCCCCGCTAGCCGCACACTTTAAGTGTGCGGCTAATTCTCGACGATTGAGCGTTCTCTTGGACCAATTCCGGGGATTGTCTCTGCTCTGAAACAGGTTAGAATGGACTCATAAGGTCAGCCGTGGTTTCATCAATTTTCACTCAATAAAGGCCGCCATCACGTTATGGACGACCAGATTTTAACATTCGTGCTGCTCGCTGTGGGATTTATTCTTCTGGGAGTCGAACTTCTGCTCCCGACCGGCGGGATTGTTGGCGTGATGTGCGCGGTCTCGTTTCTCTCTTCAGCGTACTTTGCTCATCGAGCGTGGGCGGAAACCAATCCGCTGTTCTGGAAAATTTACGTTGTGACGTTCCTAGCCCTCATTCCAATTACGATGAGCGGTGTTTACTACCTCCTGACGAAAACGGCATTCGGGAATCGAGTTTTGCTCGCAGCACCATCAACAGAAGAAGTGACTCCCTATCAGGAACAACACCATCACCTGGAAAGCCTGATCGGTCAGCAAGGGACTGCAATCAGCCCACTGAAGCCAGGTGGGCTGGTTCAGGTCAACGGTGAACGTCTCCACGCGGTCGGTGATGGCTTCATTATTGAGTCAGGTGAGAACATTGAAATTGTGGAAATTCAGGGAACGCGCGTTGTCGTGAAACCTGTTCCAGCTGCACAGCAGTCCGCTCGTGAACAGGAAAAAGATGAGCAGCCTGAAGACCAGGTTGATTCGAAGATTTCGCAGACTCCGAAGCGAAATGAAATCATCGACCCGTTTGCAGAGCCAGACGCAAGCTGATTTTGTGACGCGACTTGCTTTGAACCACAAAGGGCACGAAGAACACAAAGGGGATCGTTTCTAAGCGCGCGTTGGCAACCTTGTGTTGCGAAACACGCAATCTCACTTTGTCTTTGCAGTCCATTAAAAAAAGCCGCCCGTTCGGAAACGGGCGGCTTTTTGTATTGGGTCAAGAAATTCTGACTATTTTGATGCTTCCGGGATTCGGTCGTCGACGTCGGTTGCTTGACCGATGAGTCGCAGGAACGAGATGGTCCACCAGGTTGGGTCGAGTTCCCATTTCTTGTGACCGGCTCGTGCGAGACGTGGGTGAGCGTGATGGTTGTTGTGCCAACCTTCTCCATAGGCAGCAATTGCGACCCACCATAAGTTTCGTGATTCATCAGTCGTTTCGTAGTTCCGGTAACCCCACAAGTGCGTGGCGGAATTCACAAGCCATGTGCTGTGGTAGGCAACGACGGTTCTGAAACAGAATGCCCAGAGGAGCATTTCCCATCCACCAAAAACAAGGAAGGCAATGCCTGTTCCCCAGAGCCAGAGTGGGAAGGTCTTTTCGAAGAAGACCAATGTTTTGTCTTTGGCGAGATCGGGAACGTAGTGTTTGAAGAGCAGATCATCTTTGCGTTTCGGATGTTTCAACATCATCCACCATAAGTGCGACCACCAGGCATCATCGAGCGGTGAGTGCGGATCACCTTCCTGATCGGATTGACCATGATGCACACGATGCGTTGCCGTCCAGCGGAGTGGGCCACCTTCTCCAGCAATCACGCCGAAGAATGTTCCAATGACTTTAGTGGGCCATTTCAAATTTAAGGAACGATGTGACAGGCTACGGTGGTAGGTCATGCAAATCCCGATGCTGCATGTCAACCAGTGCAGGAGAACTGCAACAGCAACGGCTTGCCAGCTAAAGAAGAAAAATGCAGCCACTGCTCCGATGTGCATGGCAATCATCCAGGTGGCGACAATCCAATCGACATTTTTCCAGGCCAAACGGTCTGGCGAGAAGAAGTCGAGAATTTCCTGCCGCTCCAGAGCTGCCTGACTCAACTGAGCCTTGGGCTTGGCCTCTGGGATATACCTCTCATGAAGTGCATCGACGTCGACTTCCTCAACGAGATCAGAATCGACGGACTCTTCAAGATCGGACGGGACGACGGTGAGCGGTGGAACTTCCGATTGGTCTGCATTCGGTTGTTCGATGACGTTATTTTCAACAGTGTTGAGTTCTTCAACACTTTCTGGATTTTCTACAGTGTCCGATTTTTTAAGTGTGTCGGGTTTTTCAATTGTTGTCGACATGATGGATCGTTCCTGTTTCATTCAGTTCAGAGTTGGAAGGGGCACGTCCATGCACCTGATTGAGGAGGCGTCTTATATCACATCTTCGGACAGTCACTGTCAGGAGGCGGCGAAACTTCAGTCAAAGTTGCGCAGGGTTTGTCACAGTTGCGTCACGGGCGTGGAACCTGTTTTCAGCAAAGAAGTTACAACGCGAAGACTTTCGTTATGTGTCGTGGTTTTGTATCTTTCAAATTCAAGAATTTGATTCAGTGACAGCTATCTGCCGGAGGAAGTGATATGAAATTCTCAAATGTCGTATCGATTTTGATCGCGGCGATCGTGATCGGGACCCTACTCGCCCATGGTGTTGATGGTAAAGAGAAGAAAAATCGATTGCTCAGACACGTTGTCATGTTCACCTTCGATGAAGATGCGACCAAGGGCCAGGTGGATGAAATCGTCAAAGCTTTTGGTGAACTTCCGAAGAAAATCAAGGAAATCCATAGCTACGAGTGGGGAACAAACAACAGTCCGGAGGGTCTCAACAAGACTCACACGCACTGTTTTCTGGTGACGTTTCAGACAGAGGCGGACCGAGATGCCTATCTCCCGCACTCCGCTCACAAAGCATTTGTCGCGAAACTTAAGCCGATCCTCAAAGATGTGACCGTCTTCGATTACTGGGCGTCAAATTGATTCCGTTGGCTGACTTTCTCCAGGATCATTGCTAGACTTAATCGGAAACATTTCAAATCCGTCAGCCATTGCTGGCGGTTTTTAGTGCGCAGGTAGTAAAGCGTGAATGAGATCACAAAACCGGTCGTGCAACGTTGGTGTTTCGAATGTTTTTTAATACTTAGTGAAGTTCGGATATTGTTATGGCAGTGACGGCAGTTGTTGGTCTCCAGTGGGGAGACGAAGCAAAAGGGAAAATTGTTGACATTCTTGCTGACCAGCATGAAATTGTGGTCCGCTACCTCGGCGGAAATAATGCTGGTCATACCGTCATGTTTGATGGGCAGACATACAAATTATCTCTGCTTCCTTCGGGAATCCTTCGACCTGATGCGACCTCAGTGATTGCGAACGGAGTTGTCATCAACCCGAAAGCGTTGCTGAGTGAAATTGAAAGAATCAAAGCGCAAGGTGCGAAGCTCGGCAAGTTACTCATCAGCGACAAAGCCCATGTCATCTTCCCATATCACATGGCTGAAGAAGCGATTCTGGAAGCGCGGCGCGGGGACAAAGCGATCGGCACGACGATGCGGGGAATCGGAACCTGCTACCGTGACAAAGCGGGACGAAACCACGCGATTCGCATGGGTGATTTACTGCGCCCGGAGTTGTTTCGTGAGCGTCTGGAAGAAATTGTCACAGACAAAAACATCATTTTGAAAGCATTTGATCCTTCCTCGCAAACGTTCTCTGCTCAGGAAATCTACGACGAATACATGGGCTATGTGGAGCAACTCAAAGATTCTGTGATTGATACGACTTCCTACCTTCATCACGAACTCAAAGGCGGAAGTTCCATGCTCTTTGAAGGTGCGCAGGGAAGCTTGCTTGACATCGACCATGGGACATTCCCGTATGTCACCTCATCGAACAGTTCCGGCTGTGGAATTCAGGCAGGCAGCGGAGTTCCGAGTCGGAAAATTGATCGCATGATCGGTATTGTGAAAGCCTACACTTCGCGCGTTGGTGGCGGTCCTTGCCCGACCGAACTTGAAGATGAAACCGGCGAACACATTCGTCAGGAAGGACACGAGTTCGGAACAGTGACGGGTCGACCTCGACGTTGTGGTTGGTTCGATGCGGTCGCAACCGGTCATGGAGCACGAGTCAGCGGTGTTGACTGCATCGCAGTGATGCTCCTAGATGTGCTCAGCAAGCTCGACGAACTCAAAATCTGCGAAGCGTACGAGATCAACGGCGAACGGACGACTGACTTCCCGAGTCAACTCGACGATCTCGCCCTGGCGAAGCCAATCTATCGCACACTCCCAGGCTGGAAGACCGACATCACCGGCGTCCGCAAACTCGAAGACTTCCCGAAAGAAGCCCGCGAATACATCGACACCGTCTCCGAACTCTTGGAAGCCGAAGTCGGCTTCGTCTCAATTGGTCCTGATCGTGAGCAAACGGTGATTTTGTAAAGTAGTGAGAGCATCGTGCCCCACTTCGTCAGAGACTTATCGTGTGACAGCAAATCGTAAACACTCCACCCAATCTTTTTGATCCACTCCCCTTGCTACAACGTTCACTAACAGTGTAGGTTTGCTGAGTGTGAATATTCCTGTTGGAGAGTGTTGATGCAATCGATGGCTTTGTGTCCGAATTGTCGGGTTTTGTTGACTGCTGGTAAATCAGAACCGGCGGTTTTTAGTTGCTCGAAATGTTCCGGGCAGTTCATTCGGCACGACTCTGAACTTGATGTGGCAGCGGACTTCCCAACACAGGAGCAGCCAGCGGGAATCACTCCTCTCTCGTGTCCGGACTGTCTCGCTTCGATGGCTCTTGTGGCATCTTCGCAGGGCAAACATCGATGTGCGGCGTGCGGTGGTGTCTGGAGCGAAGAACAACCATCGACAGTAGAGCCAGAAACGTCAAAGCCCGTAGTCGAAGAGGAACAGGTCGACGATCCTGGTTTTGTGAAGTCGCTGCTCTATGGGATTTCACTTCCAGAGCGAGCGTTGCGGTCTGCGGTTGGAATGACTGCCGGAACCTTGCGAGAAGCGGCCACTTTGATGGTGCCGCAGGCGTTTCAAAGTTCGAAGTCTTATGAAGTCGCGATTTTCAATTCGTTGAACTTCCTGACTGATACTGTCGGCGGATTTGAATCGGAATCGGCGGATGCAAGCGATGCTGGCGAGCATCTTGCGAAGAAAGCGATTGGCAACTTTGTCGACATGGCTGGCCTGGCGACACTGCACATTTCGCCAATGTGGGTTCTTGCTGCCGTGAGTGATGTTGCCTATGGGTCGTCAACGTACATCCGTGAACTCGCAGTTGAGTTGGAGAAGCAGGGGATTATTGATGGAGCGTCAACAATTCATAACGTGGACGACATCCTCGATGCGATTCAGCATACAAGTGGAAACATGGCTTCTTCACTCGATAAGCCTCCGCTGTCCGTCGACGAACTCCGCGCCTTTGTGAAAGAAACTCGCGAAACAATGACTCAAGCGGACCTGAAAACAATTCTACCAGAACACGAGGTTCGCAAGTATTGGGAATCGCTCCAAGAGACCGCGACGAAGGAACACATTTCCCCCTTCGAAGCAGCCACTGCTATCGCGATGCACACTGCCCAACAAGCTTCAACAATCACAATGGGAACTGTCACAGGTGTAAAAGTCGCTGGAAGTCTGTTGCAGCGAAACGTCCTGCAACACTATCAGGATTCTCTGGTCATGTTACGTGAAGAGGGATTCTTGACGGTCCTAAGTTCGACGTACCAACCGTATGTCGGGCAAGTCTGGAACAACTTTTCAGGAGAACGAAAATCGTGGACAGAAACTCTTCTTGACCCTGGAAATGTGGTTCGTTTCTTTCAGAAGCCAGAACAAGCTGAATAAATCCAACAATGATTTTCCGTGCGATTTAAGTGCGTTGATTCTACACAAGTTTCTAGGGGTGCAGCCCTGGTTATTTTGCCAGCGTGAGGGTCGTTCAAATGGTCGGACCGTTGGCTCT
>JAJDEL010000810.1 GCA_029259835.1 Planctomicrobium sp.
CGGTTTGCTGTCGCCATATTGTTCGCGCAGTGCCATTAAACCTGGCATTTCGACTTCCGCGATCTCAATTTCCTTCCGGCCTAAGTCAGCCAGATCCATGTTTTTGACTTTGTAAGGCAGGGCTTCCATCGTCGACATTCGAAATCTCCTTGGTACTTCTAAATCAGATTTGTAAAAAATTATTGACTGAAATCGGCCTGGAAACGGGCAGATTCATGGTAGGGCTTTATGACCTGAAAGAGCTGCTGGCACGAGGACTCTCGTTTTCGCCAGCGCGCACCATCATCTCTAGGGAACCGCCGACGTTCAAGAACAGGGCACGACATCTCGATAAAATATACAGAAAATCGCGACAGATTGTTGAAAAAGGGAGACTACGGAACGTTTTCCTAGATTTAAGGAACGTGCGAAGTTACGAAACTTGCGTGAGTCCCACTCAGAAAGCAGTCATCTCGCCGTGCCTTCGTTGACAGGTTCAGGAATGACGGTTTGATCTTCCTTCTCCGATTCTCCGACCTGAACCAAATTAGCGCCTCGACTGAAAAAATCACGTGGACGGTTATTCAAGGAATTTCTACACAACAGGACGGTATGTAACGTCGCTTTTTAAAGTTTTCGCCCTCTTTCGGAGAAAAGCAGAAGTAATTTTCTTTATCCAAACGTTTAGGGACTGCGGTCATTGTCTCTATCTCCCAAAGGTCGCGGGCAGAGTTGTCATTCCAGCAAGTTGAAACTTGAGGTTCCGCTGTGCCTGTCGATCAAAAAATTTCCGTCACGCTGAAGAACGAACTTTCTCAAATTCCTGTCATTGTGCAGCAGTTGCTTGCTGAATTTCGGAAAGTTGGTCCACTCTCCCAACGGGAACGGTGCCGAATGTGCCTGGCGCTGGAAGAAGCAATCACAAATGCACTCGTCCATGGAAATCTTGAAGTCGATTCAAAGCTGAAAAATTCGCTGGACGACCAGTTTGAGCGTAAAGTGCAGGAACGCCGACAGTCTTCCCCGTATTGCGATCGAAGCGTCGAAATCGTCGGCTGGTTCAATACGGAGCAAGCGGTTTTTGAAATCACCGATGAAGGTCCTGGATTCGACGTTTCGCAAGTTCCCGATCCGACACAAGACGCTCTTCTGGACTGCCCCAGCGGTCGCGGAATTTTTTTGATGAAATCTTGTATGGATGAAGTCCGCTTCAACTCTAAGGGGAATCAAGTCACGCTCGTTAAGAATCTGAGTGTTGCCTCTGAAGTTGGTGTTGATCTTGAGACCGAAGCCATCGCAACATAACGCGCTCCGGGAGCGACACTTGAGTTTGCTTCAAATCTCAATGAGCAACGTGGGAATCATTGAGAGCGAATAGGCATTCAGCGGTCGAATCTTTCTTGATGGATGACCGAGCGTTCGTAGAATTCTGTCCAGAACTACAACTTCTTATCGGATCTTCATCGTTGCATTTGCGAAATTCACCAGAACTTGAGTTCTGGTTCGGGGTTTACTCTTAGTAATCGAAATTTGTTTCAACAACATTTCCTGATTGCGGAGAATTTCTGTGTTGCCGCAATCACATTTCGCGTTATCTCCCCTGTCTCGTCCGAGTGTCGGACATTTTTCTAACTGGAGTCACCCATGAATACGAATGATCCAATCCCTTCTGCTCTGGAACAAATCGACGAACGCCGTCGAGGATTCCTTGGTAAACTTTTAGTCGGAGGTGCCGCCGTAGTTGCATTGCCTGCGATGTCGACTGTCGTCCTCGGTCAAGATGGACAAAAAGGAGCCGGAAAAGGCAAAGGTGGTAAAGGTAAAGGAGACGGAGGAGGAAAAGGAAAAGGCGGCATGCGAGACCCAGCCAAGATGGCTGCAATGTTAATCAAGAAGTTTGACAAAGATGGCGACAACGCCCTGAATCAAAAAGAACTTGCGGCAGCACTCACCGAAATGGCAAAACAACGTGGCGGTGGAAAAGGCAAAGGAAAAGGGGGCGGTGGAAAGGGAAAAGGTAAGGGGAAAGGAAACTCTTAACCTGAAATTGTGACGATTCATTACGGTAGGAAGCGGCATTCGCTTCCTACCGTTTGTTTTTCAGAAGCAATACTCGACGTACCAACCTCATGTTTAAGCTTAGTTTGAATCCGTCTGTTCTCCTCTCACCAACAGAGGAAGGGTACATTGCCTACGACACAACTGCGAATCTCTTACACGAGTTAAACCCAACAGCCGCGCTGCTCGTTGAACTCTGCAATGGAACAAGAACGGGCGAAGAAGTTGTCGAGCTGGCGGCGCCGTTACTGCCTCCTGATTCCGAGTCGGCAGTTCTTGAGTGGCTCTCTCAAGCCATCGAGGCAGGCGTGATCGTTGAAGAATCGGAAGCCATAGAAAAGCGTGAAACGCAGGAACTCTCTGCGGAAGAATTGACGAACCTTGCAAGTCAATTGCGCGATGAAGGAAAAGTTCAGGCCGCTTTTCTGTGCCAGCAACGCGCGAGTGAGTTAGACCCTGCTGACTCGGATGTCTTACGAAACCTGGGGGAACTTGCACACATTGTGGGGAAACGAGAAACAGCTCGCCAAGCGTATGAAGACTATCTTGTTTTGGAACATGACGACGCTGAAATTCAGCACCTGTTGACTTCACTTCGAGATGACGCCCCGCCAACTCGTGTTCCAGACGAATGTATTCGGCAACTCTATCATCGCTTCTCTGGTTTCTACGAAGATAATATGTGCGACGAGTTAGGCTACGAAGGCCCGCTGCACCTTGGCGCCGTCATTGACCAGACATTGGGTGAACGGACAGGTCTCTCGATCCTTGACCTTGGTTGCGGCACCGGGCTTGCTGGCTTGGCGTTCGCAGATCGAGCGTCTCATCTTGTCGGTGTTGATCTTTCGCCAGAGATGATCGAGCAGGCACGAAAGCAACATCTCTACGACGAACTGTACGTCGCCGAAGCAGCGGCATGGCTCGAAGAGGCTCAAGGAGAGTTCGACTTGATCATTGCCTGCGACACGCTGATTTACTTCGGTGACTTAAGTCAGGTGATCGCCCCCGCCAAAAAACTTCTGCGTCCCGGCGGCGTCATCGCGTTTTCAGTCGAGAGCGCCAACTCTGGAACCTTCAGCCTGACCGACAACGGTCGTTATGTTCATCACCTCGACCATGTTCATTCAGTTGCACAGAAAGTCAGTCTAAAAGTTGTCCAGAAGAAAGAAGCCTTCCT
>JAJDEL010000082.1 GCA_029259835.1 Planctomicrobium sp.
GGAAAAGAAAACGATTCAGCCAAATCCGGAAAACCCATACACCTACATTATCCATGGTTCAGCTTGGTCCCCGGAATCAAATAAAATTTGCTTCAAAGGTCGCCGTCCCGATGGTGGCTACGAAACCGCAATTGTCGATATTTCTGGTGAAGATCCTAAGTTAACAGTTTGCTTCGATGCAACCAAAGAATACGTAAGTGACTATGCCTGGCATCCAGACGGAATTCGAAATTTGACTGTCAAGTATGTGAGTTTTTTGCAATTGTATGAATTCAAACCGGGTCAAGGTGTCACTCCAACTCTTTTACCAGGACAACCAAAAAACCGAGCCAATGCTTCTGTGAATTGGTCCCCAGATGGTAAAACGTTCTTCTTCATAAGCCGCCCAGAATAAGCAAAAAATCTCGCAAAAAACGATTCAATTCTGCGGAAGTTTCACTTCGTGTATTTCCTGTGAACTCAGTGTTCAGTTCTCACATGTGTACGGCAAAACAGTTGAATCCTTGATGACGCCGACGGTGCCACGTTAGGATATTCCGAACGATTTCAATGCCTTGGAGAAAAAGATGCTTTGGTCACGTTCACTATTCGTTCTGGGATGTTTCAGTTTCATCACGACAACTGCTTTTGCTCAGGCGAAGCATGCGTCAATCTATGCAATGGATTCAGATGGAAAGAATGTGCGCGAGGTGATCTCGCTCGAAGATTATCCCAGTGTCGGGTCGCCGGATGTTTCACCAGACGGAAAGCGCCTCGCCTTCGATGGCTGGAGGAAAGATCAGAACACTCGCGACGGTCAGTTGTTTATCCTCGACCTTGAAACCTCTCAAATTCAGCACGTTGGACCAGGCTTGATGCCGACCTGGTCTGCCGATGGAAAGTATCTCGCATACAGTGGGGGCAAGCCAGGCGGTGTTTCCATACGATCTGCCGATGGTGTTGCAACAAAGCAAATTGATGCCGCTGGCTGGGGAATTCAATGGTCCCCCGACGGAAAGAAGCTGGCCTACGTCGTCGGTGGAAGTTTTGTCATCTATGACATCCTGACAGAGGAGAAGAGAACAGTTCAGCCAAATCCAGTAAAGCCATACACCTACATCTACCATAACTCAGACTGGTCCCCGGATTCGAAAAAATTGTGCTTCAGAGGTCGGCGACCTGATGGTGGCTACGACACCGCAATCATTGATGTTTCCAGCGAAGACTCGAACTCAACATCAGGCGAGAAACCGAAGTTAACGGTTTGCTTCGATGCGACGAAAGGTTACAGCAATGAATTCGCCTGGCACCCGGATGGAGATCGGATTTTAGTGTTCCAGAGTGCCAATCCGCCGCAACTAGCAGAGTTCAAACCGGAGGCCAATGTCACGACAAATCTGGTTGAAGGGCAGCCGAAGGACCGAGCCAATATCGCGATCACCTGGTCATTAGATGGCAAGACGCTTTACTTCATGAGCCGGCCAAAATGAGCCACAGCTTCGTTCATGAAAAATGATGCAATTCCACGGTTAATCTCTCCGTGATTTTCCGGTCAGTTCAGTGTTCAACACTTACGAGTGCCCACAACTGAAAGGAGCATCACCATGAGCATGACAATCACTTATGCCGTTTACCTGACGATCAGTGCAGGCATTACAATGGGAGTCGCTCACGTGCTGCACAAGCGTGGGCGAATCTTTCTGCTGAAAGCGTTCCAGCAACAGGAAGCCATGACTGATTCCGTCAACGACTTGCTTGTTGTAGGCTTTTATCTGGTGAACTTTGGCTATGTGACACTCGCCTTGAAGTACGGAGCGAAGCCAACAACACTCGCCGAATCGATCGAATTTCTGTCGACAAAAATCGGCCTTGTGTTGCTGATTCTCGGAGCAATGCACTTCATCAATCTGGCAGTCTTCGCACAGCTTGGTCGAAGAAAATCATCGTGCTAGAGCAACTTGCTTTAGTCGCGAAATGATGTCGACAGCTTGATTCTCCCCCGGACATTGACCGGGGGAGATATGCAACTCACTTCGCCCCAGGTGAACCACCTGGGGAACCTTTCACTTAGGAGACCATCATGTCTGACTACATTATGCCGGTCACTCACCTGACTTATGTCGCAATCGGCGTGAGTCTGACAATCTGGGTTGCCAGGACACTGCGGATTCACGGGCGAGTTTTTCTCGCCAAAGGCTGCAAAGGAGACGATGCTCTCGCCGACGCGCTCAGCCATTTGCTTTCGGTCGGTTTCTATCTGCTGCACATTGGTCTGATCTTGTTAGTCCTCAAGATCGGCGGACACGTTCACGAGCTTGTGAGTGCTATTGAACTGCTGAGTACAAAAACCGGGTTCGTGCTTCTGGTCCTGGCTGTCTCTCACTTCACGTACCTAGGCTTGTACTCCCGCCTCCACGGCAAACCAAAACCACCAGAACCAGATCACTCCACCGGATCTCTGAGACGTGCAATGGATGTGTGAATACCGCGCAGAAGGCTGGGGAGACTATACTCAGCCTTCTGCTCCTTAATGCGCCGGTGGTGGGCTGTTTTGATAGGCTCGGTTGCGGAACATGAAGTCGATGATGTTGCCCTCGTGCGGTTGCAACCAGTTGAGTTGCATCGTTTTCACCCGACCGATGTTGAGCCGATCAATGTTCGTGGCATCGAGGAGTTGCCGTGACCATGCTTCGTCTTCGGTCAGGACCGAACCGACCAGAGTCGAGCCGATTGTTTTGATCATCTTTGCTTGCGGGCATTCGACGACCGAAGCGAACGGAAACATATACTCCGTGTTCGCCAGGAACGGTTCCGGGCTGGTGCAATGGATGATCGTCGGACGCAGGAAATCGTACCGTTCGTGCGAGATCCAGCGGTCGCCGTCACGGTACTTGGCGGTCACTTCGGTGACGCCTGATTCGCTCAGTTTGTCTTCAATCTGATCGTTCATTGATTCCGCCACACCTTTGGTCGTGAACGCCGCGAGTGAAGCATTTGGATCAGCCATGGGGAGTGGAGCAATCGGTCCGAGTTTTTGAGCGATGGCGTCGGCGATTTCCTCAGTATGTCTCGATGCCCAGATGCTGGAAGCGTTGATGCAGCTACGTCCAGAATTTGCGAAGATACTATCGACAAAGACGTCGAGGTAATCTTCCCACTGATCAACGACGTCGTCACCGATCAAGATTTTCGAGAACCCAGGTCCGTGAGCTTGAACACTTGGGTTCGAGGCGTATTGGTCGATAGTTTGTTGACCGCCGAAAATCATGGACCGCTTGCACGTTTCCATGACAGCGGCTCCGCAGTCTCGCGGACCTGGGTACAGGCAGAAGGCTTCTGCCGGGATTCCTGCTTCCGTCATCGCAGCAAACATTCGGTATGGAGTCCAGGGTTCTTGCGAGCCTGGCTTCAGGACGAGGCCGATTTGAAGAGGAATCAGCGGTAGCCAAAGCGTATGAACACCGGGCGAATTGTTTGGAAGAACTGCTCCCAGAGCTGGTGAAGTCGCTTGGTAGCTGACCATGATGCCCCGACTTTCCATGCCGTAGCCTTGCGTCAAGATCTCAAGCGGCAATCCGCGTGTGAGAGCGTCGAGCACTTCGCGCATGTGCTGCATGACGAACGCATTTTTCTTCATGTTCGAGGCACACATCCACTCCGGCAGACCAGTCGTCGCAGACTGAATTTTGCAGAAATCGTCTGGCGTTTGCGTTCCATTTCCCAGTGGAAGTTCGGCCTCCAGAAACAACTTGCCAGCGGCGTCACATTTCTCGCAAAGTTCATCAATCGAGAATTGCCGCAGGATGTCTCTCGCCTTGTCGGCCTTTCGCATATCCATTTTGATCAAGCCACCGTTCGCCTGATCCATCTGGGCGAGTTCTTCACCCGTTTCAAAATGGATGACCGGGGCTTTTTCCATCGAGGTGTAAGGCTTTCCCCAACGAATCACAGGAATCTCAAGCATGGCAGGAAACTTTCGGTAGGATCGTTCTGATTTTATACCCGTGCGAAATACGGGAAGGTGAGGTTGGTTTTCTGAAGACGTTTTCAGTACAGGTTACCGTTCCACCTCGCTGTAGAAAAGTGTGCGTGGGACCGGTTTTCGAGACTTTACAGCTTGGCTCGTTCGACAATTGTTTGTTTCTTTGACAAGATAGCGAAATCCGCAGACCTCTATGATCAATCAACTTGAATGGGCTGGAATTCCATGAACACAAAGATTGACAAATCTCTTGGGCATGGTGGTCGCTACAACGCAGAGAGTCATCCGGGTGTTATTCGTCGTGCTCTCGCGTTTTTGATTGACCTCGTGGTCATTTACCTCAATGCGTACATTCTGTTCTTGCTGTGTTGGATGACGCTGGAGATCCCTGAAATCTGGCAGCAAAATTTCTTTTGGCCAACGTTTCTGGCTTATTTGACGATTCTGAAGCCAAGTTCAATGCGAACGATTGGTTACCGAGTCATGAAGCTGAAAATCGTGACGCTGCAAGGCACAAAACCGTCTGTCGTGAGAATGTGTTTTCGTTACTTGCTCTGGTTGCTTATCCATCCGATTCCAGACATTCTCTGGACGAGCGCAGACCGAGATGGACGAACGCTACGTGACTGTTTCTCAGGCACGCAAGTACTCCGGGCAGATGCCGTTTCTGATCAGGATGGACCAATTCACTTGAGCCGAAACTTTGGATTCTGCTGGTGTATGTTCTACCCGCAGGTTTCTTTCCCAAGAGTCAAGACGGCAAGCGAATCTTCGCTCGCTACGTAGCAGAAGATGCTTCGAGTTGCTTCCGTTTTCGCCAAGCGACCATTGCTCTCTGCTGGCGCGTCAGTGGTGTGCGATGCGCTTCCCGAGCCCAGTACGCAATCAGACCTCCGATGTAGATGAACA
Organism: Planctomicrobium sp.; assembly: GCA_029259835.1. GTDB lineage: Bacteria > Planctomycetota > Planctomycetia > Planctomycetales > Planctomycetaceae > Thalassoglobus. Next base: position 4,871 of record JAJDEL010000082.1, read on the forward strand.
GGGCGAGATGCAAGCCGATGACGACCTTCAGCATCACCGGATGGCTCTGTTGTGTTAACCGGCTGGTGATCGTGCCGGCTCTGCTGAGAACCTGAACGGTGACGTCTGTGGTCTCTGGAACTTGCGCTGGATTCAAGCGGACGGTGTTGTGTCGCTGCTGACCGGAGACTGGGTCGAGAAAGGTATACCTGAGCAGAGTTCGATTTTTTTGGTCAACGCTGACTCGTTCCGCCTGACCAGGGACTTCAACGGCAGACATTTGAAATCGAACTTCTTCACTGCAAAGAAAAAGAACCACGCAGTAAAGAATCAACAATCTCGGCCATGCTCGGGCCAGACCTCTTGAGTAATACGGACCGTCCGCCGCACTGATCGCAACATCCATCAAATCGTTCATCACGTTCTCCCAAGAGTGGTTCACGCGGTCTGAACGAAATTAGCCCGTTGTTGGATCAAAAGAATTTGGCGGGAATATGAGAAGTGTTGCCGAATTCGCAGAGTTGGAAGTGATTATCAGAAATGAGTGCCCGGTCCACACTGAAAAAACTCAATTCCAATTAGCCCCCGGTGATCCACCGGGGGGGAAACTGTAGCGATGGCAATTTTCATCGTTGAGCATGTTGAGAAAATCCCGCACGTTTTCACCACCGGGTGACTCACCCGGCGTAAATGAGTCGAGAGTGGATCAACGAACTCTCATACACACATTCACTGCTTTTCTTTCTTCTTCATCTTCTTCAGATACTCATACATATTAAATCGTTCCGGGAATTTTACCTGGTTGCGCGTGGCCCATTGTTTCCAGAGTTGGATGAGTTTGTCTTTTTGTTTTGAGTTTGACTCTGCGAGGTTGTTCATCTCGGTTCTGTCTTTGCTAATGTTGTAGAGTTCCCAGGGTTTCTTGTATTCGCGGACGAGTTTCCAGTTTCCGGAGCGGACGCCGGCGTTGCCTTCGTGTTCCCAGTAGATTGGTTCCGTATGGACCGGATCGTCGCTGCCTTGCAGGAGTTTGAGAATCGAGACTCCCTCACACGGAGGAGCGGATTTCGGATAGGTGGCGCCGGAAAGCTCAACGCAGGTTGCCATGAAGTCGGGCAGATAGGCAACGTTACGGTTGAAGGAACCTTGGTCGGATTTTGAAATCCCGGCAGGCCAGTGAGCGATCATCGGTGTGCAGGCACCTCCTTCGTGGATGAAATGTTTGTAAAGACGAAACGGGGTGTTGCAAGCGTTCGCCCAGGCGAGGCCAATGCGGACACCATCGACAGTTTTCAACGGTGGGTCTTTGACCATCGCGGCGGAGCCTTTGCCGAGTCGTCCACCTTCCTGACAGGCTCCATTGTCTGATAAGAAGAAGATGATCGTGTTGTCCAGTTTGCCGAGATCGTCGAGGTGCGTTGTCAGTTTGCCGATGTTCTGGTCAATCGAGTCGACGCAGCCAGCGTAGGCCGCCATCATCGAATCGAGATCGTCGCGTTTCTTCTCACTCAAAGTGTCCCACTTCGGACCGACATGCGGAGCAGGCGTGATGGATTCATCGAACAGCCCCAGCGACTTTTGCTTCGCGAGTCGCTTCTGCATGAGTGCTTCCCAGCCGTCAGTATATTTCCCTTTGTACTTCTGGAACTCTTCCCACTTCGCGTTCAGCGGCCAATGCGGAGCATTGTAGGCGAGATACAGAAAGAACGGTTTATCGTCTTCTTTGGAAACTTCGGAAATGAAATCGCAAGCGTAATCAGTGAAGGTGTCGGTCGCGTAGAAGTCGGCGTCTGTTTCAATCGGTTCGTTACCAAGGGTGATACCGCGACCATCGCCGGGCTGGAAGTAGTTGATCGCTCCGCTCAGGCAACCGTAGTAACGGTCGAACCCGCGTTGCAAAGGCCACGTTTCCTGTCGATGAACTCCCAGGTGCCACTTGCCGGTCATCAACGTGTGATAGTCTGCGCTCTGTAGAACCTGAGCGATGGTGACGCAGTTGTCGTTCAGGAACCCCTGATATGGTCCGGAGAAGCCAAGCGGTCGGTCTGGTGGTTCCGTCATGTGACCGATGCCAACCTGATGCGGATGTCTGCCTGTGATGAGCGCCGCTCGCGTCGGACAACACCGACCATAGTTGTAAAACTGAGTGAAGCGAAGACCGTGCTCAGCGAGCCGGTCGATGTTCGGCGTTTCAATCTCGCTGCCATAGCAGCCTATGTCGGAAAATCCCATGTCATCAACGAGCACAATGATAATGTTCGGTCGCGGTGCCTCTGCTTCTGCTTGAACCGCAATTGTGAAAAGCAGAACGAGAGTGATCGCGGAGTTGATGAGTTGTTTCATGAGTCGTTTCAATCAAGAAAAATGAAAAAGACAGGCGATTCTTCGCTTCGCCGAGTCTGGCTATTGACGATTCAATTGTCCAGTTGAGATTCTGACTCGACAGAGAGTAGACTACGGATCAGAGAGCTTGTCTGGAATTCCAGCTTCGCCCCTCACCCTAGCCCTCTCCCCCCAGGGAGAGGGGACAAGAAGCGCCTCAATGAGTCGGGATTGAGTTTTAATATATGATTTGACGACACGAGACAGACGTGCGTTTCGAGATTTGACGACAAACATCAGGTATTGCGAGGACAACAACGATGGCAAACGAACAGCATGAGGGCGGGATCACTCGTCGGGACTGGATGAAGTGGTCGGCGTCTGGTTTGGCAGTTGCAACGGCAGTCGGTGGGCAAAGCAGTTTTGCCGCGAAGGAAAAGGCTGGACCGGTCGCGACGAACCAGCGAATCAAGCAGTCGCTCGTCAATTGGTGTTACAACAAAGCCTGGCCGGATGTTGATGAGTATGCTCAGGTCGCCGCGAAGCTCGGTTGCCAGAGTATCGAATTGATCGATCCGAAGCATTGGCCGACTTTAAAGAAACATGGCCTGACTTGTGCGATTGCAAACTGCCACGGCTTCCCGATTGGTTTTAATAATCGCGATCAATGGGACGAATGTCTTGCAAAGCTGCGATTGCGAATTGGACAGTGCAAGGAATTCGGTGTCAAAAGTGTGATCACTTTCACGGGCATGGCGAATGGTCTTTCGAAAGAAGAAGGTGCGAAGAACTGTGTTGAAGGGTTGAAACTCATTGCCGGCGAAGCGGAGAAGAACGACGTTGTCGTCTGCCTCGAAATGCTCAATACTCGCGACGATACGCATCGCATGAAAGGACATCCTGGCTACCAGGGAGATGATTGCGACTACTGCATCGATATTCTCAAAGCGGTTGGTTCTTCGCACGTGAAGTTGCTGTTTGATATTTACCATGTACAAATCATGAATGGCGATGTGATCCGCCGTATTCAGCAGCACAAAGACTGGATCGGTCATATTCATACAGCCGGGAATCCTGGTCGCGGTGAACTCGACAACACTCAGGAAATCAATTACCCCGCCGTGATGCAGGCGTTGCTCGATGTCGGTTACAAAGGGTACGTCGGGCAGGAATTTATTCCGACGCGAGATCCTTGGGAAGGACTCGCAGAAGCGGTCGCGCTTTGTGACGTGTAAGCATTTCCGTACACTTCACGTGCACGGAGTCAAGCGGTTCAGAGTTTGTTACGAAATTACTTTATTACGATACTATGCCTTCAACGCACACGGATGTCGAAACCAGAATTCATCAACTCTCTGCGAGTGTGATTAACAAAATCGCTGCCGGAGAAGTGATTGAACGACCTGCCAGCGTCGTGAAAGAGTTGCTGGAAAATTCCGTTGATGCGCTGGCAACTCGCATCGAAGTCGACATCGAACAAGGTGGCGCGGAACTCATTCGAATTGTTGACGACGGAGAAGGAATTCACCCGGACGATATTGAACTCTCGATCGCCAGTCACGCGACCAGTAAGATTTCAGATGCCGACGACCTCTTCAGCGTTCAGACGATGGGGTTCCGTGGTGAAGCGCTGGCGTCGATTTCGGAAGTCTCACAATTTCGCCTGCGCACGAAGCAGCATGGAGAGACAGTTGGAGTTGAACTTGAAGTTCAGGGAGGAATTCTCAAAGAGCCAAAAGCGTGTGGTTGCCCTGAAGGAACACAGATTGAAGTCCGACAACTCTTCTGTAACACGCCAGTGCGAAGGAAGTTCCTGAAAACACAAGGGACGGAGTTTGGTCACATTTCCGAACAGTTCACGCGTGTGGCACTCGCGAACCCGAACTTGCATATGGTGCTGCGGCACAACGGGAAAACGGTGTACGAACTGCCAGCGACGCATCGGCTGATCGAGCGTCTCGAACTCTTCTACGGAAGCGAGCTCGCACAGAATTTGATTTGGGTCGAAGCCGAACATGAAGGGACTCGTCTCTGGGGATACGTTGCCCATCCATCGCAAAGTAAGTCGACGCGTAAGGGGCAATATCTGTTCTTGAATGGTCGCTGGATTCAAGATCGTTCGCTGCAACATGCTCTTGGTGAAGGTTATCGAGGGTTGGTCATGGTCGGGCGGCATCCGGTCGCGTTTCTGTTTCTCGATGTGAATCCGAGCTTTATTGATGTGAACGTGCATCCGACGAAATCGGAAGTTCGCTTTCAGGATTCGCAGGTTTTATATCGACTCATGCTTTCGACGCTACGGAATAAATTCCTGGCGATGGACCTCGATTCAAAATTGACGGTTGATCGAAATGAAGGAGAAGGTTCCGGTCCATCAGCAGAACCGAAAGAGATGCAGCGGGAGCTGGTCTCGTGGGCAAAGACTCGACTTGATGAATACAAGAAACACGGGTCATTGTTTGAAGCTGTGGACAAACTGGCAGGTCCAGCAGACGCGCACTCTACCGGAGAGCAGCAAAGTGAGTTGTCTTCGACAGAATCTTTGCGTGAGGGCGAAGGGGGCGAATCTTCGAAGCTAGGCGGTGTGACGCATCTTGATTCGCCGGAGGGGATGGAACATCCAGCAAGTGCGGCGGCGGAAATCCGGGCGATGCAGGTTCATGATTGCTATCTCGTTGTGGAAACGACGGAAGGAATTACCGTCATTGACCAACATGCCTTGCATGAGCGCATCATGTACGAGCAATTGAAGAGGCGCTTGCTCTCCGGCGGCGTTGAGATTCAAAAATTGCTGATGCCGATCACTGTCGAGTTATCAAGCCGCGAGGCGAGCACGCTCCTGGACCAAACAGAACTATTAGCAGAACTCGGCCTGCTGATTCAGGAATTCGGCGGCAGTACGATTGCACTCACAGGTTACCCAACGCTGCTTTCTAAAGCCGATCCCAGAACATTACTGCGGGATATCGTTGAGTTGCTCGAATCATCCAGCAAGAAACTCGACCGTCGCGACTTGATTGATGAACTATTACAAATGATGTCCTGTAAGGCAGCGATTAAAGCAGGGCAACGATTGACCTTCGAAGAGATGGAATCGCTCTTGGCGCAGCGACATTTGTGCGATGACCATCACCACTGCCCACATGGACGACCCACTGCACTCAAACTGACTCGCTCGGAACTGGACCGTCAGTTCGGTCGGCTGGGGTAAGGTATTCTACAGACAACCAGCGTTCACGATCTGTGATTCGCCTCGAATGGAACTGTTGGTGCTTGAGCAGTCTTTACTTTGTTTTGGCAGAATGGTCGACTATCTGAATATGGGACTCGATTTCTGAGAGGTGCTTTTGAATTGCGTAGAAGAGAATTCGACGAAAGTCCTCTTCGGCCCAATACGCGATAATGTCCTTTCTCCAACCACAGGAGACATTAAGTGTTCCGTCATCTTCTCCGTCGTAAGAGCCTAAAGTAATGCTTTTAATCTTTTTGACATCCCAATCCTTAGGGAGTAACCATGGATAATTCAGAAAATGGTGTCGGTAATGTTCATCGCCAATTTCAATTCGCTCGATAGTTCCTCGCAGCAAAAACGTCAGTGGAACAGCAATCACACCTACATATCCGAAGAGTAGCCATATTAAAGGAAATCCGTGAGGTTCTCCTCCAGAGAAAAGTAGAAACGTCATGTATAAGACTATTGGCGTCCAGAAAATCCAAAATCCCAACAAGGCAATAGTTAGCAAGCAGCTCTTAGGGAGATCGCGATTATCCCACTCCGCAATTAGGGTTTTTCCTTCGTAAGTGATTTCTGGCTCAGAAAAGGTCAACGTGTCTACTTTGGTTGGAGTGATTTACAAGATCGAGTTCAACAGAATAACGCAGGTCACCACCATAGCCCACGCTTCGACCAATCGTATGTAGACTGCCTCGCTAAGAACTGTGGTTTCAACTCATCTGGCTGAGTTAATCAACGTTGATGGAAATTTCCAGTCGTCACTTTCCGGATGATTTGAGGGCGGATAGAATACCCTAAATTAGTATCCCTCCTACAATTTGTCACTACGGTCTTCCATCCTCGAATTTCCCACCAGACGGTTATGCAGATACCAGAGTTTGATTTTGATCCACGTACCCGCGTTGTCTTCGGTCAAGGGACACTTGGTCGGCTGGGCGAATTGGTGAAAGAGTTCGGTGGGTCGAAAGTGTTGCTTGTTTCTGATCAGGGATTGAAGGCGGCAGGGCATGAAGATCGGGCAAAGTCGTATCTAGCTGAAGCCGGACTTGGTGTCGCGGTCTTTGATGATGTGCATCCGAATCCGACGACGGATGACATCGAAGCTGGCGTCGTCTTCGCTCGCGAGGAAAGAGTCGATTTCATTGTTGGACTGGGTGGCGGAAGCAGCATGGACTGCGCGAAAGGGATTAACTTTCTGCTGACCAATGGCGGGAAGATGTCCGACTTCCAAGGTGTCGGCAAAGCGACGAAGCCGATGCTGCCGCTCATTGCAGTTCCAACGACATCCGGAACTGGTAGCGAAGCGCAGTCATTCGCGATCATTGCTGATCCGAACACACACATGAAAATGGCCTGCGGGGACAAAAAAGCGGCTGCACGAGTCGCGATTCTCGACCCTGACCTCACGTTGACAATGCCGAATTCCGTTCGGGCTGCGACGGGCATCGATGCGATTAGTCATGCGATTGAGAGTTATGTCACGCAGAAACGAAATCCAGTTTCGCAACTCTTCAGCCGTAAAGCGTGGTGGCGGTTGAGTCAGTCGTTTTTAACTTCGCTGGCGGAACCTCAAAACGTTGACGCAAATGGATCGATGCTTATCGGTGCTCACTTTGCCGGTGCTGCGATTGAAAATTCAATGCTTGGAGCAACACATGCGTTGGCGAATCCGCTCTCGGCACATTGCGATTTGATTCATGGAATCGCGATTGGCGTCTTGCTTCCGCATGTGATTCGGTATAATGGATCAATCCCGGAGATTGCGGACTTGTACGGGAAACTTGCCGAAGATGCTGGGCTTTGTAAACAATCAGAAGCGAAGGCAACGGACCTTCTCGCAGATTTTATTACCGACCTGGTTCGACAGGCTCAGCAACCGACGCGCTTGTCAGAATGTGAAGTCGACGAGTCACTATCACTGTTTGAAACAATGGCAAGTGAAGCAGCCGAGCAATGGACAGGCAAGAACAATCCCCGACCAGTCAGCATTGCGTCACTATTGGAGTTATACCGATGTGCATATTGAGTCGTTTTCGACAAGCCAAAATGCCCCTGTTCATTTTCATGACGTTCGTTGTTTCGTATGCGTGTGCTGCGGATCAACAACACGAGTCGTGGGTTTCTTTTCGCAATGGATTGCAAAATCTCGGTGTCGCCACCAGTCCGCTGCCAGAGAAATTGGAATTGCTTTGGGAGTTCGTCACGCCGGATGGAACTGCGTCAACTCCAGTGATCGCCGATGGAAAAACCTACGTCGGCACGCTCAGCGGCGAGGTACATTGTTTCGACCTGAAAACCGGCAAGAAAGAATGGACATACAAGTCTGTTGAAGTCGTTGCCGACAATGATATTGCACCAGGCTTCAATGCCGCGCTGGCACTCGATGACGAGACAGTCTTCGTCGGTGACGATTTCGGAACGTTTCATGCCATTGTCCGAAAAACCGGCAAGAAGCGCTGGATCTTCGAAACAGAAGGAGAAATTGTTGGTGGCGCGCAGGTCGTCGGTGACAAAGTCATTTTCGGATCTCACGACGGGTTCCTGTATTGCTTCAACGCAAAGACAGGAGAAGAAGTCTGGCGGGCGGAAACCCATGGTCCGGTCAACGCGACTCCAACGATTGCTGGCAAGTACACGTTTACTACAGGCTGCGACCAACCTGTCCTTCGAGTTTTTGATATTGAAAACGGAACGACTGCCAAGGAAGTTCCGCTCGAAGCATTGTTGCTGGCTGCTGCGGCTGTCGAGAATAATACCCTGTACTTCGGTAGCGATGGTGGTGGAGTCTTTGCCCTGGACTGGGAAACACCCAGCGAAGTCTGGGGCTTTGAAATCCCGAAGCGGAGTCAACAGATTCGATCTTCACCAGCAGTCACCCCCGAGTTTGTCATCATCGGAAGTCGAGACAAACACGTCCACTGCATCAACCGGAAGACTGGAGAACTCAAATGGTCTTTTCCGACGCGCGGTAGAATCGATTCCTCACCAGTCGTTGCCGGAGATCGCGTCTACTTCGGTTCGGCAGACCGAAACGTCTATGGAGTTTCTCTTGCCGGTGGAAAAGAAGTCTGGAAATTCCCAGCCAAGCAATCAATCTCCGGTTCACCAGCCATCGCCGATGGCTACCTCGTCATCGGAACCGACAGTTCGGACGGGAAGATTCTTTGCTTCGGAAAGAAGTGATTTGTCCGTTGGTGACCGCGATTTCAATTTTCCAGGTGTTCGCTGGTCGTCTCTCGGGAAATTTCTGCAACCGCATCACCTGCTTTTACTTTTGAACCAGTCGGAGCGAGGAGTCGTTCGAGTTCGCCATCGAACTCCGATTCCAGGTGAAAGAGAATCGAGTCGACAAGCAATTCCGCGACCCGTTCGCCTGCGATGATTGATGAACCGGGCGAGACGAGCCAGTTCACAAGCGTGATCGGTTGCTGACCGACTCCTAAATCAGGAACCACTATTAGAGAAACACCTTGTGAAAATGGGTCTTGCGTCATTTCGGGGGATTCGAATAAAAAGCGTTCGGCAGAAATTGCGCGTCCCGGGACGGGACGGCGTGCCATATTGAATTGCAAAGGATTGCGATCAGATGAATTCTATACTCCGAACTCTCACCATACTGGTTCTGGGACTGATTCTTTTAGAAGGTTGCGGAAATCAGAATTCCGATTCGCAAGTGCAGACACCACCAGAACTTGCGGAAGAGTCGACACCCCTTGTTCCACCCACGGTGAGCATTGATGTCCCGCAGCTCGATCTAGGGATCGACGCAGAAACGCCTGCGAAACCACAGCAGACGGCAATGGTTGGGAATTCAACAAGTCAGAACGCCCCGAAAATTGATCAAAGTCAAATTGTGAAAGGGTCTGTCGAATGGCTCATTCAGGAAATTTCTCGACTGAAATCAGAGCCGAAAAGTTCTTCTGGAGTTGAATTGCCTGGCGCAGAGCAACTGGAGCTTGGGAATCAAGACGCACCTCTCATCCACCGCAACCACCAAATCATCAAACTTGCCCAGCAGATTCTCGCCAAAACTCACAAGAATCCGGAGCAGCTAGCGTTCTTCAATAGCGCTGTACACGATCTCGCCGATGCCCGACTGCAATTGGCAATCGCAGGAGATCAAAAACAGACTCAGTTACTCACTGAAGACGCTGACGTTCTTTTTAAAAATGACCCGACCTCCTTTGCGGCGGCGGAAGCGGCATTCAAGGTGGTGCAGTTCACACAGATCCAGGCCCAAGCACTGGCGGCGAAGGAGCCGAAGTGGGCGCTCGCGTTTGCACGTCAGGCAAGATTGTTCGCAAGCAAATTCCCACAAGAGACAAATCGTGCCGCAATTCATCTCGTTGCGGCAGGGCGGATCTGCGACAAGTTAGGAATCACAGACGAAGCCCGGACTTGCATGCTGCTTGTCGAAGAACGGTTCCCGAATTCTCCATTTGCAGGTCAGGTGAAAAACAGTCTGCGCCGACTCAGATTGCCTGGACAGGAGTTGCTGGAATTTGGCGGATCGACGTTCGATGGAAATTTCATTTCAATCGATCAATATCGTGGTCGACCTGTCATCATCGCTTTCTGGGCATCGAATTCAATCGTCTTTAATGAAGACATGAAACTCATCAATGACACGGTCGCTTCCGTCGGCAGCGGTGCGACTGTGATCGGCGTGAATCTTGATCGTGAAGAAGTTGCCGTCGAGAGATTCATTTCACTCACCGGCAACGACTGGCCTCACATCTTTTATTCTGACTCGAAGAAACGCGGGTCAGAAAACCTCGTTGCCAAGTATTACGGCGTTTCCAAGGTGCCCTCGTACTGGCTGGTTGATTCACAAGGAATCGTCAAGTCCGTCAATCTCAAACCGCAAGAGTTGCGTCAATGGCTCGCCCAACTGGCGCTCGCTGGGAATTAAGTAGGGAAAGTTTTAGCCTGGTTCAGCCACCACCAGCTACACCATGTTCTCTGAGGTAAACGAGGCAGTCTGAATTCTCCAATTCCATTGACGCCATTGCCACCTGAATGAGATTAAATTGCTTCAGGGTAATCGTGATTTCCAAATCGATGATCTGATCGATAAGCACTTCAATGCCCAGTCCCCATTCATTGAATTGGTTGATATATTCGTTGACATTTCGGAACAGGTTTTCCGGAATCAATCCGCGAACCGATTCAAGTGCCTCGTTGCATAGATTCATTCGATGTTGATGAGGATGCATGGTTTGGTGCAAAAACGAGTCGTTGTACCGAATTTGATTCTGCTTGAGACGATGTTCTCAGGAACCCAGCACTTTGGAAAGAGTTTCTTGCAGGACCTGGCCGGAGCGTTGGAGGGCGGTGAGTTCTTTGGGCCAGAGTTCGATTTCGATGTGGGATTGTGCTCCCTGGCGACCGACGATGGTCGGCACGCTGATGCAGATGTCGCGGAGTCCGTAGGCGCCGTTTTGTAATGAGGAGACCGGTAGGATTCGTTCTTGATTGAGCGCAATGGAGTGGATCACATCGGCGATAGACACTCCGACGGCGAATCCGGCACCACCTTTTTTCTTGATGACTTCGGCGCCAGAGCCGCGTGTTTTCTTTTCGACTTCGGCGATGAGTTGAGAAGTCACACCGGGGTATTTCTCCAGTGGGAGCCCGGCGATCTGTGCATTCGACCAGATCGGGACCATGCTGTCGCCGTGTTCACCGAAGATTGTCACCTGAACCTGACTTGGTGGCACTTCAATCCGTTGCGCGAGCATACTGCGGAGGCGAGTTGTATCGAGGACCGTGCCGAGACCGATGATCTGTTGCGGAGGCAGGTCGAGCTCCGCAACGGCCAGAGATGTCAGGATGTCGACAGGGTTCGAGACAACGAAGACCACGGCATCTTTTTTGTAGCCTGCCGATTTCAGGTCGGAAAGGATTCCGCGGAACAGAGCGACGTTGCGGTTGATGAGGTCGAGTCGACTTTCATCTGGTTTGCGACGCAAGCCTGCGGTGATGCAAATGACGTCTGCATCTGACGAAAGTTCAGCACCACCGGCTGTGATTTTCTGATCGGAAGTCAACGACGCACCGTGAAGCAAGTCGAGCGCCTGGCCTTCGACAAGATCCTGATTGACGTCGACCAGGGCGATTTCTTTGACGATCCCACCGAATTGCAGAGCCAATGCTGCACAGGAGCCGACCAGTCCACCACCACCAATTACCGAAACTTTCATTTTGATCTCATCTTTAAAGGCGTTGTTTTCGCTCATTTTGACAAATCTTACCCAGACTTCCACTCGCTCCGATCAATTTGCCAGGATTCTCAGATTCCACCGAACGAGGGGAATCAGAGTCTCAAAATCGCTATTCAGGAGTTCAGTTCCAGAATTGAATCAGCTCGTCTCAGCCGCTGGGTGCAATAGCCCTGATTTTGATTCCGATTTCGCGCTCAGATCCGGGGCTATCGCCCAAACGGCTGATATTGGGAAATAGTTTCGGGTCAACTCTTTATGCAAATTGTACTTCAAGTTGCACGGGGTCTTCTTGTTTTCGACCGATTGGCTCAATGGCTTTGACGATTGTGGCAGTGTCGCTGATTTCATAGATGCACTTAACGTAAATCAGATGCAATCGTTACGACTTGTGGAACGTGAATTTGAGACATCAACCAAGGCATTGACAGCGGGCTTGAGAGGTGTATGATTGAGCTGCTCAAAGTCGCTCGCGAATGCGTGGGCAAGGCGAGTTATCCAATCTCCGGCAGTTGCCCGGATGCGGAACTTGTCTATCCTGACCAGCCTGCCTCCACTCTCACTGCCGGTTTCTTCCGCAGTTGATCACAGAAAATTGGAGCAGAAGGATGTATGGTTTTGGAATGGGCGAGCTGTTGGTGGTATCCTTTATTGCGTTACTCCTGTTTGGGAAGCGACTCCCGGCAACAATGAAATCACTTGGTGAGAGTTTCCGTTCATTCCGGGATGGAATGAACGAAGGCCAGAACCTTCTCCCCTGAATTGATATATTGAAACCTGAATTTGCTTGCGTTGGTCACTGAGTGATCACGTGTCACAAGAATTCAAAGTGTGAGGTTGAATTATGTTTCCTACTCTTCTCGGATTTATCCCAGGCGGGGTTGGTGTTCCGGAGATGTTAATTGTCGGGATTATTGCTCTTTTGTTATTCGGCAAGCGATTGCCTGAAGTTGCGAAGAGTCTCGGTAAAGGGATTGTGGAGTTCAAGAAAGGAATACAAGGAATCGAAGATGATGTTCGAACCGGTTCAAATTCGTCTACGAATTATTCTCGACCAGACGTTACTGACGATGAGCCTGAAATGACGGCACCGAAATTTGAGCCACCAGAGTTCGAACGGGAAGAAGAAGAATCGCACGCCTAGAGCGGCTTCATTCTTTCTGTGTTCGAGGATCCGGTTTGCCGTACACTTTAAGTGTACGGCTCATCATCATGCTCTGATTTCGTACGTCCTTTTCTCAACTTCAACGCAGCGCTCTGTAGGACAGGCTGAACCGGAATGTCTTTGAATTGGTTGCTGATTTGGATGGTCGCAATCAGTAGCGGGTTTGTGCTGCTGAGCCTATTACGTTCCCGTGTCCGTTCGCCGTTGCGATATCTTCCCTCCTTTTTGGTTGGGGGAACGCTTCTGTTCTGTTATCGACGAGGCATAGAGACCGCCGGATATTATGCCGGTTCGGTTTGGTTCGTGTTGATATTGCTTCCATTGGTCATCAATTTGACCAAGAATTACTTTCTCAACTCTCGGCGATTTCGTTCTGCGTATGTGGTGTCGAGGTTGGCCCGGTTGTTGGATCCATTCGGTGGAACGCGCGATCAACCTCGGTTGGTGCAAGCTCTTTCGCTACTCAACCGAAATCAGAATGAACCAGCAATGGCAATTTTGGAATCGCTCTGCCACAAAAATTCAACATCAGGCCGTGCTGCTTTTGTGATTCTCACTCGATTACGCGGTGACTGGCAGCGGTTCGTTGATTTGATCCACAACAGTCCTAATATCGAGCGTCAACTCGCCGATCCGGTGGTTTCGAATCTCTATCTGCAAGCATTGGGTGAACTCGGGCAAACCGAGATGCTTATGCAAAATTTTGTGCATGGAAGGTTGAATCGAAAACGTGGAACTTCGGCTGTCATGCTCAATAGCTCGCGAATGAAAGCCGCGGCATTCTGTGGTCGAACTGATCTCGTGGCGATGATACTCGATGGTCCGCTGGGGCACTTCGATTCTGCGACTCAGCGATTCTGGATTGCAACCGCGATGCAGGCGGCAGGTCGCATGGACGCAGCACATTCGGCTTTTGAAGAACTTCAGGTCGGCAAAGATCGGCAAATTGCTGTGGCCTCGAGTCAGAGAATCGTCTCACCGGTTCGCCTCGTGACTCATCTTACCCCAGAGATGTCTGAGGTGATGGCTGAGATGAAAGCGGCATTACAACATGAATCAAATTTTGCCTTAATGAGCGCGCCTGCAACTGCGGCACCTATT
>JAJDEL010000811.1 GCA_029259835.1 Planctomicrobium sp.
CTCGTTGAACAACAGCGCGGTAAATTTTCGCTAACCGCCGATCCTGATCGGTCCCGCGCGGGATTGAAACATCTTCCGGAATGAGTCCGTTCAGCAATCGTTCTGAATTCTGAAAACAAATGAGCGTGTTGATGACCTGATGCAGGAGATAGAACTTCACTTGCAACTGAACGTCGTATTCAACGTTCCCATCGTGATCTCCAAACGGTTCGGAAAGTTCCCGGTCCCAGAGGTTCTCCATCAGTTCGGCTAGATCGATCTGCCAGCGCTGTGCCTGACGGTGCCAGGCAACGATGGCTTCAATCAGTTGAGCATCAAAGACTTCTTCGTTAGGACGTCTGAACATTTCTCCGGCGAGCGTTGCCGCTGCCATTTGCCAGAGTTGACCGACCGCATTCAAAAACTTCAGCCTCGGTTCCAGTTCTCGGTTGAGAGACTCGAACTCACCGCTGCCCAGACCGAAGCCGCCTTCAACGGTGTTACCCCAGTTCCCATCTTCTGCGCTGTCTTGAAACACCATGTCGTCGTAAGCTGCGCTAAACACATCGTCTTCGTCGTCTTCATCGTCAAGGTCGTCATCGCCTTCAAATTGACTGCCGAAGAGGAGGTCGGTCGCCGTGGTCTCCTGAGAGTCGTCGACGTTGTTCCCAAAGATCGGCACTCCCCACCAATCTTCTGCGTTCGCTTCAAGAAAAGCGAACATGCGGCGGATCGAAGTTGCCTGTTGTTCGAAGGAGTACTCTTCGTTGTCGTCGCGTTGTTGACTACTGGTTTGGTCACTGGCATGATCACTTGAGGCGAGTTTCATCCAGCGAATCAGTAACGAGAAAATCGAATGCTGGGGGCATTCAAAGCCGACATCATCGAGTTGACTCAGCCACTGCATGAGCAATCCCATGGCAGCGACGTCGTCTTTTTTGTGGAGAAGAGAATCGACAACAAGTGCGTACGATTGGGCCGATTGAAACTTCTCGACGCGCTCTCGCCAGAACGAGATATCTCCAGCGGCCTCGCCCGCATTGCGCCATTCGCTCATGATTTCCGAGACGTGCGTCGCTGACTCCCAACTCTCTTGACCGTCGACATCCGGCAGCTCTTCGATGACGTCGCTGCCGAATCGGTCCCACCAGTCAGCCAACCCCTGGTAAATGATGGAGATTTCCTCAGTCTTTCCAGCAAGCCCTTTTGAGCCTGCTTCACTGAGCGTGCGAGAGAAGACGTTGAACACGGACTCCATTAAGCCTAAGAGTGTCTCAACGCGTGTGTCGGGTATCGCATCTTCACGTGCGGAAAAAAGTGGGTACTGACCCTGAAATCCTAAAATGTTCCAGGGGTCGATTAATGCTCCACATTCGACCCCACGCGTGATGAGTCGCGGAGTTTCGCGAAGCAAAGCGATCGCAGTTTCAACGTCGTTCTGATCGAGCGATTGGTGGATCGAGGCAATTGTGCATTCAATTTCTGTCTCGATACGAATCGAACACGCCGGGATTGCGTTTGCTTGATTTCGACTTGCTTCCGCGTATCCCATCGAGGCGTACAGGTGAGCCAACTCCCGATGCTGGACCTGACGTGCGCCGTAGCCTGCCAACTTCATATTGAGGTATTGGCGGACATGCCCGAACGGCTGCTGGGTCTTTTCGGCAACTGCGTTGAGACGTTCTGCTCGCTTGCCAGTCAGATTGTCCATGACTCGAGCGTAAAATTCATCTCGTCTCCGTGCGACAATTGGCAGGAGTGTCATCAGTGAAATCGTCGAGTCGTGCGTGTCAGGACCGGACCCGCTAATCGACGAGGCCATTAACATTGTCCCGCACAATGCCGCCGCAGCATCGTACAAACGTTCCTTGCGCGAGATCTTGATTTTCTTATCGTTGATCCAGTCAAGCATTGCTTCGAGAACGATTCGACGAATCACAAACCGGCGATAATTTCCTTTGGAATCGATCTGATGTGGATCCCATTCCCCGAACATGTAGTTCGTTCTCTTGTAGACCGGATTCAGGTGATCGTAAGCACGCATGTCGCACGAAAGTTCGACAAGATGGTCCACGTGAAAGTGGGCTTCTTCAAGCAAATCCTGCGGCGCGGAGTTTAGGAATTCAATCGTATGCGTGATCAATTCAGCGTAAGGTCCAGCAGCGATTCCTGCACCAGGGATGTACAATGGCAACGGACGGTGTCGCTCGTGCCCATAGATTTCCATCTTCCGACCGTTTTCCAAAACGGCGACGGGACGGTAACCAACAAAGTCATTGAGTGTCGCAAGTGCCGCTTCGAGAACGTCCTCTTTCTTCTCTTCCGAATCGCTTTGCGAGAGTACGGCTTCAAAGAACTTGCCGAGAAAAAACGGATTCTCCAGGTCGTCTTCGTCCAGATGGAATAGAAGGTCTCCCTGAAACTTGCGATAAGCCGACAAGAGATCATCAACGACCAACGGGATCACTCGTTCGGCCTGGGATGTATCCGAAAAAGCAGATTCGGTCTCTGGAATCTTTTGCAGAGAATCCAGAAGCAGTTTTTTTAACTGCTGCGATTTGAATTCGTCATCGGGAAGTTGCTGCCAGATCGTACTCAGATTTTTGTAGAAGGAAGGCTCCGCGTTCCCGCTACTGAAATTGAGATACCCCAACACTTCACGAACCCCTGGGGTCGAAAGGTCGAGTTGAGAGCCAGTCTTGCTGGATCGTTTCTTCCGTGGTGCCATTTGATATTCCTCGCCCCGTGTGAGGTTTGAGGTCATTCTATTCTTTCCAAGACTTCTTGAGTAAAAAAGTTCTTGGCTTTGTTTTATGATAGTCCTGCAAATCCTGTCCAGAACAGGTTCTGACTCAGGAATGCACGTACGGTCCATTGTGACGCAGTCTCAATCAGTGTGAAAGCGCTAATCTTTGCGAACTGCCGCCGATTTTCACATTTAGGTGGGATTCCCGTTGCTGGTTGCGTTCGTGCTCGCAAGGAAAGTACCCTCAGAGACTTCTGTCATTACTTAATGTGATCATGATCATATTTGCGAATTATTTAGAAACGGTAGACTGTCAATGCCTCGAACTCGCGTTTTCACACGCATAACTTTCTTCTGCGCGATGACTTTCTCGCTTCTGGCAGTCGCGCAAGCTCAGGTGAAGCAAGATGCCCTCGCGAAAGTCAAAGCCACGGAAGAATTGGCCTGGAAGAATGCTGAGCAAATCTGGGAATGGGCCGAACCCGGCTATCAGGAAAAGCAATCCTCGGCTCTGCTCGCAGCCTGGCTGGAACAGGCAGGCTTCCGCATCGAGCACGGCGTCGCAAACATTCCCACGGCGTTCACAGCAACGATTGGTGAAGGCAAACCGGTTCTGGCAATTCTGGGCGAGTTCGACGCTTTGCCTGGTCTGTCGCAAAGGTCTGTTCCGTATCAGGACAAGCCTGACGGGGGATACTACGGTCATGGTTGCGGACATCATCTGTTTGGAGTCGCCTCGGCAACTGCCGCGATTGCGCTTGCTGAACAGATCAAGTCTGGAAAATTAAAAGGGACGCTTCGGTTCTATGGATGTCCTGCTGAAGAAGGCGGAAGTGCGAAAGTTTTTCTGGCGCGGGCGGGTCTCTTTAGCGATGTCGACGCCGCGCTGCATTGGCATCCGAGTAGTCGCAATGCGGCAGGAGATCGCTCTTCGCTCGCACGGATTGCCGTCAAGTTTCGTTTCCACGGAAAGAGCGCACATGCCGCTGCCGCTCCGGATCAGGGACGCTCGGCGCTCGACGCCGTGGAACTGACAAACTTCGGAACTCAGTTGCTCAGAGAACATGTCCCCGACGGCACGCGAATTCACTACATCATTACTTCTGGAGGCGATGCTCCGAATGTTGTTCCAAATTTTGCGGAAGTCTATTACTACGTTCGGCATCCCAGTTCCGATGTCGTTCGTGAGGTTTACAAACGCGTCGTCAAATGCGCCGAGGCTGGCGCCCTCGGAACCGAAACTCGACTGGAAATTCACAACGAAGGAGGTATCGTCGAGATACTCCCGAACAACGCACTTTCGGAAGTGACGCGGAAAAATCTCGAAGAACTCAACGATCTCGGATACTCAAGTGAAGACCTGGAATTTGCTCTGAAATTGCAATCGACCCTGTCGGCTCCGAAATCGCTTGACTCGATCAAAACGGTGATCAACACCAGAGGCGAAACTGGTCAAGGTTCAACAGACGTCGGGGATGTCTCCTGGAACGTCCCGACAACAGGCTTCAACGCGGCATGTTGGGTTCCAGGGACACCTGGTCATTCCTGGCAGGCAGTCGCCTGTGGAAAAACAATGATTGCGAAAAACGGCATGATGCTCGCCGCTCGCGTTCTCACAGCCACCGCAGTCGACCTCTTCGAATCCCCTGAAGTCATTGCTCAAGGAAAACAAGAACTCGCCCGCCGCCTCGGCGAAAGAAAATACAAACCCCTCGTCACGCCAGAACAGCAGCCACCGCTCGATTATCGCAAGAGGATGGGAGCATCGAAGTAGAGAATTTCTGAGGAACAAGCCGGAAGCCCGTTTCGGGAACTGAAATACATTTTGACATTTTTCTCCGTTTTCCATAAAGTACCGTGTGGATTTGTGACGTTATTCGATCTATACCAGGTTCAAAAAGAAGGATTTCAAACAGTGTTGAGAGGGCGTTTTACAAAGCGACGGATTTTTTCACGGCTTTTGCCTATAATTGTCTCGCTTTGCGCATTTTCTATTTTGCCGCTTCCTCAACTTGTCGGAACGACATGGGCAGAGTCATCTGAGGCGGAATGTCCTTTTGAAGAGGACGGGGAGAGTTCTGAGGAAGAGTTGGTCGTCACGGCTTCGAATCGACGTCGGTTCAGAAACCATCACAGAGGAGTCAGTCTCTTTCATCGAACCAGTGACCACTCTCGCCAGATCGATTCTTACGGCAGTCGCCCAGCGGCGATCATCGGTCATCAGCTTGCCAATGGCCTCCGCGCACCGCTCGTCATTTAGGCTACGTATTATTGGGTGATTGTCTGTTTGAGCCAGTTCCCTGACATGATTGCGCGCCGAACGAACTCTTTGTCTCGGCTCATTGTTCTGTCAGGCAGGTTCATCTTTCCTTGACACACTGCATTGAACGTGCATCAGCACTTGCGAAATGCAATCTGGACACGTTCACCCACAATTCCACAAATTCCCATTCGTTGACACCATCGTCTCATTCCGTGCGCGAATATATTTTTGCTCAAATATCAGCTTGGAGATTTTTCTCATGCAGAAGCTCGTAGAAGGTATTCACCAATTCCAGGATGGCGTGTTCAGTTCAAAGCAACGACTGTTTGAAACACTCGTTGAAGGACAACAACCGCTGGCGTTGTTTATCACATGCTCAGATTCGCGGATTGATCCGTCGCTACTGGCTCAAACTGAACCGGGAGAGTTGTTCATTCTCCGGAACGCTGGCAACATTGTCCCGCCCTTTGGGGCAGTTGAAGGTGGCGAAGCTGCGACGATTGAGTACGCAGTCAGTGTCCTAGGAGTGAAAGACATCATTATCTGCGGTCATTCACACTGTGGAGCGATGGGCGGTTTGCTCAACCCACAGAACCTGGAGAGCCTTCCGGCTGTGCGTTCGTGGTTGTCCCATGCGGAATCGACTCACAAATTGATTGAGGAGAATTATTCTCATCTTACCGATCCGGAGGCGCGTTTGATGGCTGCAGTCGAAGAAAATGTTCTCGTCCAGATTGAGAATTTGCAGACGCATCCGACTGTCTCGGCGGCATTGGAGCAGAAGGCATTGAACCTGCATGGCTGGGTCTACAAATTCGAGACGGGAGAGGTCTTCGGTCACAACTTACAAGATGGTCAGTTTGTTTCGGTGACAGGATCGAGCTTCAACCCTACCTCGTGAAATGCCAGCAATCTAAAGGGATGGAACGATGAGTATCACAAGTCAATCCTAGATTTTTCGTGCCAAAACATGGTGGAGGCAGTCGGCTTCAGTCTCACTGTTTCCGTTGGATGTTTCGTAGCAGCGATCTTCGGTCACGTATGTGATTGACTCGGTTATCACCGTGGGGCTTACAGTGACAGGTTGTTTCTATTTCATTTTCGGCGTCATAGAGCTTGCCCGCGATCGGTTGTGGAACTTATGTCGCCCAACACAGAATCAAACTCAAAAAAATCACGGAATTTATAATGAATCACAAGACGGAAACTCCAGAAACAGGAAACGGACAGACTGGCTCAAGGGGCCTTTTATCAGCTCCCTGGCAGGACTTCCTCGCGTCTATCGTCGTCTTCCTGGTGGCACTGCCACTGTGTATGGGAATTGCAATTGCATCAGGTGTCCCCGTTGCCGCGGGACTCATCACCGGCATCGTTGGTGGGTTTGTCGTGGGTTGGATTGCAGGTGCTCCGCTTCAAGTGAGCGGCCCGGCGGCAGGCCTGACAGTCATCGTCTATGATCTGGTACAGCACCATGGTCTGGAAGTTCTCGGTATCGCCGTTTGTATAGGCGGTGCTTTGCAATTCGTCGCAGGCTTGCTGCGCTATGGTCGCTGGTTTCGGGCCGTCTCCCCAGCGGTGATTCATGGCATGTTGGCCGGAATTGGCGTGTTGATTTTGTCGAGCCAGTTTCATGTCATGGTCGATGACGCCCCCAAAGGCAACGGTATTCAGAATCTCGTGTCGATTCCAAGTGCGATTCAGAAAGGTCTACCGATGCCGAAGCTGGACACAGTGGAAGAACGTAGATCGCGCCGTGATTTGCTTCAACAATTCGGAGCGTTGCACGAGCGACAAGTTCAACTCCGTGAAAGCACAGCAGAGAAAATTCCAGTCATCTCTAAAACTAAAGATCATGGTACTGCGGAGAATGAAAGTACGGCACTGCACATCGAGAAGTCGAAATTTGAGCCGCTGGCGATGAAGCAGAAAGAGTTGTTCCAACAACTCACGCTCCTTGTTGAGAGGGTGGAAACGCAAGGGATCTCCGAATTGGTTCGTGATCCTGAAGCTTTGAAACTTGCAACGGATCAGTCACTGAAACAAAGTCAGATTGCGCTCGACAACTTACAGCAGGGTCGCGCCGAGGGAGTGCGAACATCACAAGCGGGCGTCCAGTACAGCCTGGAAACCGTGCTTGGCGAACTCAAGAACCATGATTGGGCAGCGAAGGTTGGGTTGTTAACAATCCTCTCGTTGCTGCTTTGGAAAGCATTTGTTCCTGCAAAGTTAAAACTAATTCCGGCACCGCTCGTCGCAATTGTGGTCGCGACTGTTGCGACTGTCATCCTGAAACTACCTGTTCTTTATGTGGAAGTGCCGGACAACTTGTGGAGTGAAATTCACTTCCCTTCTCTTGCTGTGATGCAAACTTTGCCGTGGGACGTTGTGATTCAGGCGGGTATTGTTCTGGCGGTTGTCGCGAGTGCCGAAACATTGCTCTGTGCAACGGCTGTCGACCAAATGCAATCTGACACGCGCACGAATTACAATAGAGAACTTGCTGCGCAAGGTATTGGCAACATGCTCTGTGGCTTGTGCGGCGCACTCCCGATGACGGGAGTCATCGTCCGTAGTTCAGCAAATGTTGAAGCTGGAGGAAAGACGCGTCTTTCAACGATTCTCCATGGAATGTGGCTGCTGATCTTTGTCTCGCTACTCGCCTTTCTTCTTCGCATGATACCAACGGCGGCGTTGGCAGGTATGCTCGTCTATATTGGTTACAAACTGATCAATTTTAAAGCGATTCAAGAATTGCGGAAATATGGCTGGGGCGAAGTCGCGATTTACGCTGCCACGGTGATCACGATTGTCTGCACTGATTTATTGACAGGAGTCATCACCGGAGTCGCCCTTTCGGCAGTGAAGTTACTGCACACCTTCTCGCACTTGGAGACTAATCTTATCGTGGATCAAGATAATCGAACCGCCATGCTGAAACTTGAAGGAGCAGCGACATTCGTTCGGTTACCAGTGCTGGCATCGGAACTCGAACGTGTCCCAAATAACGTTGAATTGCATGTCGATTTCGATCAGTTGACTTACATTGATCATGCCTGCCTCGATCTGTTTACAAACTGGTCGAAACAGCATGAAGGAACAGGCGGAACTCTGATTATCGACTGGGAATCTCTTCAAGCCATCTTTGTCAAAGCTAACTAAGACCACGATTCGCCCACCGTCCTTCCTCTTCCACTCTCACTGCCCTTTGAAAGTGAGCGTGCTAAACGCACGCGCTCTCGTATCTCTTTTCGGTGGAGGGTAGACTAGTGAATCACACACCTACTCAAGGAGTGTGATTCCATGTCGAGATCTTTTAGCTCATTTCAGCATTACCGCTAAATATATTTCAACTTTCGTGTTATCGAACTGTTGGTCGTTTCTACGATGGTGAGGAATAGTTTCTCGCTAGGGAAGCTCGGGGTTCATTTTTGTCGCAGCCGTAATTGAGGAGAGCTTAGATTTATGAATTCCTGGAAACTCAGGTGTCGGGGCGGTCGCAATTGTAGAATGCTTCTGTCGCGTCATCGAAGGAATCGGGGAGTTGTGTTCGCGATGGCAAAAGCACATAGCCGGAAGGGAGAGATCGCGAAAGAGATCCGTCTTGTTCAAACGGAACAGACCGGGTCTCTAATTTAAACTCTGAAATGACAGAATCCACAAAATGACTTTGCACTCCTGAAACCAAAGAATCATTGGTTGAGGAAGAATATGAAGAAGCTCAAAGACGCATTGAATCGGGGCCACATCGTCCTCGATCTTGTCGCTACAGATATGAAGTCGGCCATCCAAAAGGCGGTTCACCACATGGTGGCGGATGGCATTTTACCGGAGCAGACTGCGGAACAGGTGACCGCAGCTTTGCTACAGAGGGAACAGAATTTTCCGACAGCCATTGGCAATGCGACCGCAGTTCCTCATGCGTACCTCGATGACATTGAAGAACAATTTGTCCTCTTCGTTCGGCTTGCTCATCCGTTGAATCTGGGTGCACCCGATGGGATTCCGACACAGTTTCTGTTCTTTCTGCTGGGGCCCCCTGGCTCCGCTTCGACTCATTTGGACACGCTTGCCTACGTCGCCCGACTCATGTCGGATGACTCGTTCCGCTATGAAGCTGGGGAAGCTACTTCCGCAGACGATTTAAAAGCAGCTCTCGACAAATTCACAGAGCGAACCTCTCCCAGCACGGTTGTTGAAGAGAAGCATTCCGGTCTTGCAGGCGGGTCCTGCCTTGTAAGAATACAGTTCCAGGATGGTAATGAAAGGTCTTTTATTAATGATATGGAAAATCCCCTCTGCTGCTATTATGCAGGGGTCAGGTTGATTGACTGATAGTTATTAATTATTACTGCTTCCTGAATCTCTTCTCCACGAACTGCACCTCTTCTTCCCTGCTCCTTACCTTGCCGTCCAGCCTGGCATCGAGGATTGAGGTCAGAATATTTTTGAACATCGGCCCTGGAGAATAGCCCATTTCTTTAAGGTCCTTGCCCATAAGTTCCGGGGTTATATGCCGGAGCTTTGTCAGGTAAAGGGAGATGGCCTTCTTCTGGTCCTTGTTCCCTGTCTTTGCCATAGTGTACAGAATAGTCGGGAGCTGAAGTGGCATAAGCAGGTGATAGGTACTTTTATCCGTGGCATTTCTCATTTTATATTTCAACACACTTGACTGAACTATGCTGTCGAGAATCTCTCCTCTTGCCCTGGGAGGTACGGAGAGCCTCTGCAGCGCCTGGCCCCTCTCATCTTCATCAAGTCCTTCGAGAAGGGCCATCAGGAAGAGGTGGGCCTTGTTCAACTTCTCTTCAATGAAAAGAAGAGTGAACCATGAGAAGGCCTCCTGGATCGATTCGTAGAGGTCCTCCAGCGGCTTTGTAAGAGTGATGCGGGGATGAATGAATTTAAGGAGGTCCATATCGCTCAGCCTCTTTAAAGAGTTCAGGGGCACTGTCTCGATAAATAGCAGGTTCAGTTCATCGTATAGCCTTGTACCCGACAGTTTTTCAAAGAGGTTGATTTTTACAGCCGTCCTTATCAGGTTCAGTGTATGCTTGCTGATTTTAAAACCGAACCTCTCGGAAAATCTTATCGCCCTGAATGCCCTGGTAGGGTCCTCTATGAAGCTGAGGTTATGCAGAATCCTGATAGTCTTTTCTTTAATGTCCCTCTGGGCACCGAAGAAGTCGATCAGCTGACCGAACTTATCGGGGGTTAACTCAATCGCCAGTGTGTTGATGGTAAAGTCCCGGCGGTAAAGGTCCTTTTTAATCGAAGACATCTCGATGTGCGGCAGGGCAGCCGGGGACTCGTAATACTCTGTCCTTGCTGTGGCAACATCAAATTTCAGCAAGTCGGTGATGATAACAGCTGTGCCGAACCTCTTGTGGCTTGTGACCTTGGCCCTGATTTTCCTGCCAAGTTCTTTCGCGAACTTAATGCCGTCTCCTTCAATGACTATGTCTATGTCAAGGTTGGCTTCTCCCTGTATAAGGTCCCTGACAGAGCCGCCGACAATAAAGGCCGTATAACCCAGCTCCTTTGCGGTGCTGCCCGATAACTTAAGAAGCGCAAAGAGATCTGAAGGGAACCTGGCCTTCATGGTTGAGGACATGTGTTTGCCCAGAGAC
>JAJDEL010000812.1 GCA_029259835.1 Planctomicrobium sp.
CGGCTGGCAAGTTACCTCGGTCCTGTGATCACAGAGAAGTCGGCAACGGCGGAAGCGTTGATCGGTCAACTTCTCGCAAAAACAAACGGTCCCGTCTTTTGGGATGTCCCTGGTCCAAACGCTGCCGCCGTTCAACTTGCGGAGCAATTCGGATTTCACCAGGTACGACCGTTGACGAGAATGTGGCGAGGAAAGAAACTCGTCTCCGGACAAGTCGAGCAGCAATACGCGCTGGCATCACCAGCAACCGGTTAGCGACTTAGATGCGCGCAGAGTAGAATCGTTTTGGACTCTCTTTCACTCTCCTTGTGGTCGCAAAAACTAGCACATACAGACAGGCTTGAAGAATGACGAATGTATTACCCGAATCGATTCGGGATGTAGAACAGCTTGAGGAATTTCTCAGCGAGCCGACTGATGGTGCTGTTGAAGCTCTCAAAAAAGTCGAGGGAGACATCATCCTGCTCGGAGCAGGCGGCAAGATGGGACCATCATTGGCGAGAATGGTTCGCCGCGCTGCTGATGCAGCCGGTACCGAGCGTCGCGTCATCGCCGTCAGTCGATTTTCCGATGCGTCACTACCCCAGCAGCTCAACGAATCCGGGATCGATACGATTGCCGGCGACTTGCTCGATGAGGAATTCATTGATTCGCTGCCTGGTGCCCCGAATGTCATTTTCATGACTGGTGCAAAGTTCGGAACGTCCGGCGATGCTTCGCTCACCTGGGCGATGAACGTCTGGCTGCCGTCGGTCGTCTGTCGAAAGTATCGTAACAGCCGCATTACTGCGTTCTCGACCGGAAACGTTTACCCACTGGTGCCGATTGATTCCGGAGGTTCGGTCGAAAGTGATCGATTGGAGCCGGTCGGAGAATACGCAAACACCGCCGTCGGTCGTGAGCGGATGTTCGAATACTTCTGCAATCGTCACGGGAACCCAACCAGCCTGGTCCGCTTAAATTACGCTGTGGAACTTCGCTACGGAGTTCTAGTCGATCTCGCGAAACAAGTATTTGCTGGGACTCCCATTGACCTTTCCATGGGATACGCAAACGTCATCTGGCAGGCCGACGCGAACGCGATGACGATTCAATCCTTGGCAGATGCCTCAACACCGGCATTTGTTGTGAACGTTTCTGGTCCGGAAGTTTTCTCTACGAAAGAAGTCTGCGAACGATTCGCCGAACTGTTTGAGACCACCGTAGACTTCACCGGTGAACCGGCAGCAACGGCGTTGCTCAACAATGGATCAAACGGACATCGGCGCTACGGAAACCCAAGAGTGAGTCTCGATCAACTTCAAATTTGGATCGCAGACTGGCTAAAACGCGATCAGCCAACACTTGGTAAACCGACGCACTTCGAAGTCCGAGACGGAAAATTTTAGAGCCGATTCATCGACTCGACAGCATTTTCAAACATGCTGCAAAAGCTACACTCAGCAAAGCAATTTCATGACGACAGAAGAACTCCGAAACATCCTGCTCGACGGGATCGCCATCCCGGCGCATCCGATGGCACTCGACACGAATCGCAAACTGGACGAGCGACGGCAGCGGGCGCTCAGCCGCTACTATCTTGCCGCGGGTGCTGGTGGTTTGGCTGTGGGCGTTCATACAACTCAGTTTGCAATCCATGATTCGAGCGTAGGTCTCTACGAACCGGTTCTCGCAATCGCTGCTGAAGAGATGGATCGAGCGACGGACCGTCCCATTGTCCGCGTGGCTGGAATTATCGGTAAAACGCAGCAAGCCGTTCGCGAAGCGGAACTCGCCCGCGACCTTGGTTACCACACCGGCTTACTCGGCCTCGCTGCGATGAAAGGCTCAAGCGAAAACGAAATCATCGCTCATTGCCGAGCGGTCGCAGAGGTCATCCCGGTATTCGGGTTCTATCTGCAGGAAGGCGCTGGCGGAGTCGACTTGCCATATTCATTCTGGAAGAAGTTCGTCGAGATCGAAAACGTTATCGCAATAAAAATCGCTGCGTTTGATCGATATAAGACCATCGATGTTGTTCGAGCGTTAGCAGAATCTGGGCGCGAGGACATCGCCCTGTACACCGGCAATGACGACAACATCGTTCAGGATTTGATGACGACCTATCGTTTTATGGTCAATGGAAATCCGGTTGAGAAACAATTCTCAGGTGGCTTGCTCGGGCATTGGGCAGTCTGGACGGAGAAGTCGATTGAGCTTTTGCAGCAAGCGAAGCAAGAAAAAGAAAATGGGCCGATCTCACCGGAAATGATGATTTGTAATAACGAAGTGACCGACTGCAACGCCGTCTTATTTGATGCACCAAATCAGTTCCGCGGCTGTATCCCTGGCTTGCTGGAAGTTCTTCGTCGGCAAGGACTCCTCGAAGGCATCTGGTGCCTGGACGAAAACGAAGTTCTCAGCCCAGGTCAATTCGGAGAAATCGACCGCCTCTATCAAGACTACGCACACTTGGCAGACGACGAGTTCGTCAAAGAAAACCTCGATGCCTGGCTCGCATAACACTGTTCTACTCAAGGCATGATTGATGAACGAAAACAACTTGCACCGCCGTGAATGGATACAAACAACAGCCGGTCTAGCGGTTGGCAGCCTTTTTACTTCTTTTGCATTGGCACAGACCCAGGGTCACTCGCCGATTCAATTCACTGTCATTACGGATACTCACCTGGGTCGTAAAGACAATGACTCAGCGAAGCGGCAGTGGGAAAAGACCGCTGCTGATCTGGCGACGACGAAATCGGCGTTCGTTCTTCATCTCGGAGATGTCGTCGATGGTGGGCGAGTGAATCAGTACCCGATCTACAAAGAAATCCGTAAGCAGATTCCAGTTCCGGTCTACGAAATCCCAGGCAATCATGATCCAGATGAAGCCTTTGCAAAACACCTTCGCAAGGAGATCGATACCATCGTGCAACACGACTGGTTAAGCGTCGTACTGATGGGGAACGCGCACAGCGATTCACACGATGGATTCTTTACCACCGCTCAACTTGACTGGCTCGAAAAGCAGTGTTCGGAGGCCGTAAAAAATAACAAACTCGTGCTCATTTGCTGCCACGTGCCGGTGCACTCGAATCGACACCCCGACCGTGGTTGGTATGTCAAGCCGGATCAGGGACAGAAGCGCTTCTACGAAATCGTTACCCAATACAAAGACCGCCTACTCGGAACATTCCACGGACACTTCCACAACGGTCTACGAGGCTGGGACGACCGGAAACCGTTCCACGAAATCTGCTTCCCTTCGGCACTCTACAATCTCAAACGCGGTCTCGAAGAAAAAAAAGCCCCCGGCTACAACCCAGACGAGTTCCGACCAGGCTACGCCAACGTCACCATCGGAAACGGAAAGATGACAATTGCTTACCAGGCAACCAGTGCGGAAAGTAAGATTGAGAAAATTTTAGATAGTGTTTCACAACACAGTTAAAAGATATTTGCAAGGCAGAATTCTGCCTGCCGTTGGTCTTCCTCGCCGCTTCACCGCGCAAGGATTGAGTGGAAGGAATAGAGAGATGCGTTTTTCCTCTACGGTATTCTGTAGCTTGTTAATGCTAGCCACGAACGTGGCGTCCGCAGCTGATGCGCCATTTTCAGCCGGCGAACTCAAGAAGCAGACTTTCGCATTAGCTGAGAAGTACTTCGAGCAGTTTCAGCATCCGCAAACGTATGTGTTGTACGGGGCGAAGCTGTCAACGAAAGAGAGTTGGACAACTCCAGCGGAGATCAAATCTCGCCAACCGAAACCATGGGGGTATGGGTCGCGGGTCGCCGACACCTCGCTTCACTGCGGTCATGTGCTGGTCGCATTGCTCGACGCAAACGATGCAGCGCCTGATCCGTATCTGCGGGGTAAGGCTGAGGAATTGTACGCCGCATTAAAGTTCATCGGAGGCATCTGTCCGGTCGAAGGACTCGTACCGCGCGGGCCACATCCGGATGATGCTGCAGCGTACTATGATGACTCGTCGATGGACCAGCACACGACGTACATCATCGCACTGGCTCGCTACGCCAGCAGCGACCTGGCGACAGCAGAGGACAAGGAATGGATCGCGAAAAAGCTGAGCGAGATCGGGCAGAGGTTGGAGAAGTACAACTTCTCAATCAAGGCCGCCGATGGCGTGACCGAATCGCACGTCGGCTTCTCCTGGAAGGGCTTTCGCAATAACCATGTGTCGATCCTGATCCCCACACTTTACGCGCTCTATCAAGGAACGGGAGACGATCACTGGCTGAAACTGCACAATCAATTTCTCTCTGAACGTGATGGATTACGTTGGAAACGGTTACACACCGGCGACCATGTCGAACTGAACGGGCACCCGATTTATGCTAACCAGAATGGATTCCGACTCAACGCCTACCTGCACTTCCTCGATGATCCAGCAAAGCGCACGGTGATCAGCGATCTGCTTGCACAGAGCGCGCAGATGCAGCTTGATCGAGATTTCCCTGGTCCGTTCTACCGAAAGTTTCACAGCGATGAAGCTTGGACGACGATGGAACGCAAGCACAACTGGGGTGATTCCGAGTTACGAGGTGCAGAGTCGGCATGGAATTTGTTCCGACCGGAAATGCTCGATGAAAGAGGCGGCCTCGCCACGTTGGCTCACGTGCGTTTCCCGCTCGGTGGCTATCATCTTGTCTTGATGAGCGATCGCGCTGAATTGATTCGCCGTGACATGCCAACAATCTGGAAGATGCTGACGACAGTGGATCTGCAAAAGATTTCCGCTGCGGAAACGCACTATCTGTTCACGACTGTCGCACTGCACGCTTATGCGTATTACCACAGAAACCCGGATCTGTTCGCCGATCAATCCAGTTTCGGTCCTCGACTTACCAACCCGTTCAACGTTGGAATCGGCCCGACGATTGACGTCACAATTGAAGGTGAGTACGCCTACGCGATTGGCAACCGTACTTTGCAAGTACTGGATATCAGACAACCTGAGCAGCCTCGACCAGTCGGAAAACTCGATGGACTCGGCAATGTCCGACAGATTGTCGTCGAATCCGGGATCGCATACATCACCTCGCGTGAAGATGGCTTGTTCATCATTGATGTGAGCGACCCGACAAGTCCCAAGCTGATCTCGCGTCACGACACAATCGAGTTCGCAACTGGCGTTTGCAAATCCGGGGATGTCCTGTTCGTCGCGTGCCGATCATTTGGAGTGGAGTTGATTGACGTCTCCGACTCAGCTAGGCCACGTCACCTAAGCATCGTACGGACCGGTGAGGCACAGTCGGTTATCGAGCGGAACGGCTACTTATACGCTGGAGTATGGGGGTCATCGGAAGTTGTCACGGTCGATGTGCGTAATCCCTGGAAACCTCGAATCACATCACGAGCACCTCTTGACGGATACGGAGACGGTGTTGCATGTCACGGAGACTCTCTCTACGTCGCCACAGGGCATCACTCACGTCAACAACCGCGAAAAAAAACTGGCGATCCCGGTTTTGGACATGGCCACGGTCTGGAGGTGTTTAGCATTGCAGACCCTGAGCAGCCGAAGCCGGTCGCTCGTGTGAAGTTCCCGCCGAGTTACAACATTCGTAATGATCTGTGGAGCGTGGCAATTGCCAACGACCACGCGTTCGTCGCCGATACTCACAATGGTGTCTTCGTACTGAATGTTCAGAACCCGCAACAACCGAAATTTGTTGGACACTGGAAACTTCCACAGAAAGATGGCGAGAAGCTCGCCGGCTACGTCGGTGGATTGGTTCCCGCCGAAGATGTGATCTACGTTGCTGGTGGTCAAAGTGATCTCCACGTCCTCGCTGCTCCCGATATCGCGCGAGTCCCGGTTGTCGAAGCTACTGCTGTTGTGAAAATTCCAGATGTAAGGCCCACTGAATCCGATGCCCCTTACCGCGCGTATCGCACGGATGGTCAGGTTTACGCAGTGGACTTCGCCGGTGACACGGCAATTGTGGCATGCGGAATTGCAGGCGTGCATATGCTTAACCTCACTCCACAATTCAAGAGCCTGTCGCGACTCAATACGGCAGGCAAGGCGACGGATCTCTGTGTTTTCAGTGACCGTATTTACATCGCCGAAGGAAACGCGGGGCTGGGCATTTACCGCCTTGACTCGGGTAGTGTGCTTCAAGAGATCGGGCGATACACCGTCCCGAACAAGTCGATCAAACAAGTCGAAGTTCCTGGCGATGGTGCGTTTGCGTTGTTGCAAATCGGCGTTCACAAGATCCAGATCATTGATCTTTCCGATCCAACCAACCCACGCAAAGTCCTGGAAGACCAACACCCTGGTCTTTTGTACGGAGATCAGTTGATGCGTGGCCTCGTCGACGACCGCTATGCCTGTGCGTTTTGGCACGTTTCAGGTTTGCACTGGTACGACCTGAAGGCAGAAGGCGGGCCGCGATACACGGAGGACAACTTTCGTGGGCGGATTGGCTCAGGCAACGGTCTGATTGCCTACAATGGCAAGACTTTGGCGATGACTCGCGGTGGGTATCTTCTGCTTGATCGTGACGAACGCCGCGAACTTAGTGACGTGCAGCTCTACAGAATCGGCAAGCAACGTCGGCACCTTGGTAAGCCCACAATCGCTGGCGACCGCCTGTACGCTGTTGACCGACAATTCGGATTCGTCACCATCGCTGACATTGCTGATTCGAAGAACCCCAAACTGATTGATCAGTTTGAGTTGCCCGGCAATCCATCCAGAGCCGTTGTTCATGCTGAAACCCTGATTATCCCTGACGGCTACCACGGCCTGCTGGTGTTCGACCGCTAAAGAATTGGCCTGAATCCGTCAGCAATTTTCTTTCAACAACCACCGCGAATCGCAACAAGTGCTTGTTTGGCAGGGAAGTTGGGATACACTCGATGTAGTCGGGCTGGGGGTTGTGACGGCTGTTTTTGCGATATTACGTAAATATAATGATCCAATTTTGGACATCATGCGTTTTCAGAAGCAGAGTGGTCGTTGTATCGACATGAGAGATGAGCATCAGGCTCCATACACTCCATAAAATCACTTCATTCGAAATGCTTCTTTGCTGGCTGATGTTGTATTGTTGCTGAATCACAGTTTGCTGAAACAAAGCGAACCACCGGGAGAGTTCAAAAATGTCAAACGAATCCTATCGATCCAAAAATTATCCCTCGCAACGGGCCGCTATGGGGGCCGCCAAAGTTGCAGGGACGATCGTCTTTCTGATCGTGATGTCGTGGGGAACGTACTCTCAGTTCCGCATCGAAGTGCCGTCGAAGCATATGGCGGTTCTGATCAAGAAGACCGGAAAGAACATCACAAACGGCGACGAAATTGCTCCTGGTCCGGAGTTCAAAGGTGTGCAAAAAAATGTGCTCACCGAAGGTCGTTACTTCTACAATCCGTACAACTGGGAATGGGATGTCATCCCGCAAATTGAGATCGCAGAGGACAAGCTCGGCGTGATGATCAGCCTCACCGGCGAGGATCTTCCGTACGGAGAATTTCTCGCAAAAAATGACGATCAGGGAAACCCGATCACGAAAGGAATCGTTGAACAAGTTCTCAAGCCTGGTCGCTATCCGATCAATCCCTATCTGTTCAAAATTGAAGACCAGCACACACCGAAAGTCATCGAAGCCGGGTATCAGGGAGTCGTCACGAATCTTGCTGCCCCGCTTCCGAAAACTGCAAACACGTTGCTCGTCGAAGAAAACGAACGAGGCGTTCAACAACCGACTCTTGAACCAGGGACGTATTACATCAACCCCTACGTGACACGAATCAGCCTGGTCGATTGTCGCAGTCAGCGATTTGACCTTGCGAAGAACAAGGACATGGGATTTCCTTCGCGAGATGGTTTCTGGATCAGCCTGGATGGACGTGTTGAATTCCGCGTTGACCCGGAGAAAGCAGCCGAAGTCTTTGTGACTTACAATGACGAGACAAACGGCGACCGCATTGACGAAGAAATTATTCTCAAAGTGATCACACCAAACGCGCGCAGCTTCTGTCGCCTGGAAGGGTCAAACAGTTCAGGCCGTGAGTTTATCTCCGGGGAAACCAAAGTCGAGTTTCAAAATCGATTTAAAAAAGCAATGCAGGAAGCCTGCGAACCTCTGGGTATCGAAATTATTCAGGCGTTGATTACGGACATCAAACCTCCAGAAAAAATTCGCGAGCCTGTTCGTGAAAAAGAGCTCGCGATTCAGCAGGAGAAGGAATACCGACAGCAGATCAGCGAACAAGTCGAACAACAGAAACAGGCGACAGAAGAAGAAATGGTCAAGCAAAAGCAGGCTCTTGTCAAAGCTGAGCTAGACGTCGTTAAGGTCACGATTGAGGCGGAGCGTCAGCAGGAAGTGGACCTCACCAAAGCGAGCGAACGCAAATCTGTCGCTGAGTACAAGCTGCAAGCAGCCAAGGATGAAGCTTCCGCGATTATGTCA
Organism: Planctomicrobium sp.; assembly: GCA_029259835.1. Taxonomy (GTDB): domain Bacteria; phylum Planctomycetota; class Planctomycetia; order Planctomycetales; family Planctomycetaceae; genus Thalassoglobus. Next base: position 8,429 of record JAJDEL010000812.1, read on the forward strand.
CTCGGAAAAGCGGAGGCCGACGTGATCGGTTTTCAGAACGAAGCCGATGCCGCCGGGTGGAAACGATCTGTCGAAGCCTTCAGCGGAGATGGAAATCAGTTCGCACGCTACGTTCTGTTCCAGAAGTTGTCGTCCTCGTATCGGAAAATCATGGTGAATACGGCAGATAGTCCGATTATGAAAATCTTCGAGTCCTTCTCAGCAGAACCTGCTCCGCCGACAACAACCCCTGTGAAGACAGAGATTGCGGCACCGTGAGGTTCACCGTCATCGCAGGAATTGTTTAGAAACAGCCTCAGTCGAACACAGTCTTAACTTGCTGGAGTGCTCTCATGGCTTTTGAAATTCGGAAGTATTCTTCAATCTATAAAATCGTCGCGGTTTTCGGCGTACTACTTGTGACTGGCTGGACGCTCTTTGAGTGGACAATCAACCGCATCTACGTCGAACAAGGGTACAGCCTGCTCTTACGGTACAAGGGGAAACCTCTCCCGTTCCTGCCAGGGATCTCGAAAGCTGCGCAGCCAGGGCAGTTCGCTGAAGTGAACGCCAATGGCTACCCGGTAGAATTGGGAGTCATTGAAGAAATGCGTGGACCAGGCCGGCACTTTTATTGCCCAATCTGGTGGGAACGAATCATTGTTGAGGATCAATTGGTCGAACCAGGCCATGTCGGAATTGCCACAAGTAAAATGGGGAAATCTCTGGGGCAAAGTGAGTATCTTGTTGACGGAGACCTTGGATCAACAGAGTACAAAGGGATCGTGCGGAAAGTCTTCGGCCCTGGACGATACCGCGTCAACACGTATGCGTACGAATTCACGCAAGTCGAATTGGTCAAACTCACTTCTGGTAGCCAGATCAAGCACTCCGGGTGGGTCGATATTCCAACTGGTTATGTCGGAGTCGTCACAAACCTGGCAGGAAATCCGGCAAAGAAAACGAAACCTGGTATTCAGGAAGAAGTGATGCCGCCGGGGCTTTATCCCATCAATCCCAAAGAACAGCAGATCGATATTGTCGAGATTGGTTACCGCGAGGTGAGCATCATCGCCAATCTTCAACTCGATCAAGAAGGAAATCTTGTCCTGGACGAAAGTGGCGAACCAGTCCTCGCCGACGACGAGAGTGGGATCACTTTTCCATCGAATGACGCCTACCAAATCAACATGGATTTCACTGCGATTTGGGGCATCATGCCCGATCAGGCATCCGGAGTGATCCGTAAATTTGGAAACGTCGATGCCGTGGAAAACAAAGTCGTGGTTCCGCAAATTGAAAGTATCTGTCGCAACAGGGGTTCGACACTAGGAGCGGTCGAACTTCTCGAAGGAGTCTCTCGGCAGAAATTCCAGGATGACACGTCAACAGCGTTCCAAACCGTTCTGAGTGACAAAGGGATTACTTTGCTGGAAGGAGTTGTACGGCACATCTACATCCCCCAAGACATCCGCTTGCCGATCCAGAATGCGTACATCGCCGACGAGAAAAAACTCGCCTTGGAACAAAAGCAAATCACGACGCGAACTGAAGCCGAACTCGAAGAAGCGCGAGCGAAGGTAGATCTGGAAACGGAAATCGTTCGTGTCGATACAGAAAAGAAAGTCGCCAAGTTACTCGCCGAAGGTGAGAAAACAGCGGAAGAAACAAATGCCGAAACAATTCAATTGGCTGCTGCTATCGACAAAGAGACAGCAGAACTCGACGCTCAGGCAAAAGTGATTATCGGTGAAGCCGAATCGAATGCAAAGAAGATGCTCGAAGAAGCCAAAGCTGACAAGTTTCGCCTGGCAGTCGAAGCCTTCGGAGCCGGTGATGCCTACAATCAGTGGGTTTTTGCAAACGGCCTGCCTGAAGATATCCAACTCGACTTGCTCTACGCCGGCGAAGGAACTTTCTGGACCGACCTGAAAGGTTTTTCTGAAACACTGCTCGGTCGCGAGGCTCAACAATCGATGCCAAAGAAGTCGAACTCTCGACCATAAACGCGGGTTGCCTCGAACGATTCTTATAGGAGTCGTCCCAGAGTAAATAACCGAATTGATTGAGTCTGAATCAACCGTTTGGGCGCTAGCCCCGGTTCTGAGCGTGAACCGAAATCCGATCCGGAGCTAGCGCCCAAACGGCTGATATCGGGAATCCCTGACCAGTCTGCGCAGCCATAATAGGCTGCAAGTGGGTCGATGCATTACTCACAAACTCCCTCGGCTCATCACCCAAAATTTCACTGTCCCACCCGGCGACACTTTCTCTCTTCTATCTAGTGAAGACATCCTCTGGTAGAATTTGGACTGTGGTTCGTCAACGTCGAAGATTAGGGTTGATGAACGTTCTGATAGCGACAACGGAGCGGTATCCTTGAGTACCGACTCCAAGTTTCAAGCCTGACAAGGCACCGAATTCATATTTCATTGACCCAGTCAGACATCGTTCCAGATGTCTTTTAGATACCGGAGAACGGCTCAATGGCCAAAAAAAAGCAGAAGAAAGAGAAAGAGCGTCAGAAGCGAGTTGCCAAGAAAAAACTCGAAGCGGCTGCGAAACGACGTGAAGACGACAAAAACAACAAGGAAACCAAAAACACAACAACCAAGAAGTCGGCCTACACAAAAACCGCGAACGCCAAGGCATCTCAGGTCGCTGGCACCAGCCAAAAATCCTTCACCCAACGCCGCAGCGGCGGCTAAGTTGAGCTGTAGTCGCCTCATTGGTTCAGAGGAAGTTAGCAGATTTTCACAGTCGAGTGGCACGCCCAACACGTAACGAAGTGGAGTAATGGGCGTGGCGAGCGTTGAGTCGACGTTGGTATGCTCTGATGACAAAGATGAAAATGATGGACAGTACATTACCAACGATGGAAGAATGAAAGTCAACACTGGAATCCGCCACACCCATCCTTCCGCTGCGCTACACTCTGAGCGTGCCACCCGTCCGCCACACCCCACTCTGAGCGTGCCCCGTGGCTTGCGGCTAAAATTCTCGGGTTAATTTTCTCTCACTATCAGTTACAATTCATGCTTCTTCACTCCATGGGGGAAATTCATGATTTGCACTCTGCGTATTCGAGATGTGTTTGTGGTCCTGGCGGTCTACTACCAGAGCCTCATTCTAATGGCTCAGGCGCCGGTCGAAGAAGTGATCATTCCTAAACAGCTTCAATCACTCGACGCCGACATTCAGAAGCAACGAAACGTTTGGAAAGCCGCTCTCACCACAGCGCTTTCAGATGAAGGGAAACAGACTCCGGAATGGTGGACAGTTGATGAACGATTCGATCCATTGTCGGTCAATGGTCAGTCTTTACTAAACTATGCTCGAAAACACCCTGGGACTCCAGAGTCGCTGATTTGCTTGGCGTACATCGTCGATTGGGGAGAGGGACAGCCGTCCCATATCTTTCGTGCGGCAGCCGATGAAATCATCGCCCATCATAAGAATGATCCCGCGCTGTCATGGATTTGCTCTCGTTGTGCAAATCCAATGAACTCCGATGAGATGTGGACATTTCTGACGCGACTACGACGCGCGTCCACGAATCCAGTAGTTCAAGCCGCAGCAACATTTCATCTCGCGCGACTTCATGATGTTTCATTTCAGATTCAATTTCGAATTCCTGATCACCTCGAAAGTTTTGAAACCGCTGGTGCATTTGAGGCACGTCCTGATATCCGCAGTCGCCTGCAGGCTCTCATCGATATGGATCCAGGCGAACTTGCCAGCGAACGCGACAGATTACTCAGCGAATTCAGCGTGCGTTTCGCGGATGCAAAACCGTGGCTTGCAACGAGAACTTGGGGACGATTGAATTATGAATTTCACGAAGACGACAATGGGCAGACGTTTAAGCAACTTGCGGATGAGCTTTCCTACGAAACCACAAACCTTCGAGTCGGTTGCATTGCGCCAGATTTCACTGGAACACGTACAGATGGTCAACCGTTCCGACTTCAAAACCGTCGCGGCAAACCAACGCTACTCATGTTTTCATTTAAGGGCTGTGGTCCGTGCGAAGCAATGTATCCATCGTTGAGAACAATTCAGAAAAAGTATGCAAAATCAGGATTCTCTGTCATCGGGATCATGGTCGACGAAGAGAAAAAGACCGTTACGACGTCTCAAAAATCTGGTGTCATCTCATGGCCATGCATCTGGGAAGGACGCTCCGGACCCATCGCAGAAACTTACAAAGTCCGCCACTACCCAACAGTGTTGCTTCTTGATAACGAAGGGCAAATTGTCGCAACAGACATACGAAAAAAAGACCATCTGATTGCTTATCTTGAGGAGATTTTGAAGAGCATTTCAAACCCATGAACTCTGATAGAACAGGGGCGTCATTATTCTCGGGCCACGGGGCGGCTCAACCGGCAAGTCTGTTTGGCCACCCTGTGGCCTGCGAAGAGCCTGACTTATCTATCTATTCACTCCATTACAGCTTTCACCGCCTCCGCAAGACGCTTCATCCCGTCCTTGATGCCGTCTGGGGTTTGGACTCCGTAGCTGAGTCGCATTTGGTGAAACGGTCGATCTTCGACCGGACCGGCGTAGCAGAGTTCGCCGGGGACGTACATGACGCCGTTCTGAACGGCCTGTTTGAAGAGTGGGCTTTCGAAGCCGGTGGCGAGTGATTCCGGGAGGGACATCCAGACGTACAGGCCGCCGTGTGGAGTGACCCAGGTAACGCCTTCGATGCCGCTAAAGTAACTGTCGGCGGCAGCGAGCATGGCGTCTCGTTTTTCTTGATACCCAGCGCGGACTTTTTAGATGAATTTCGTAAACACCACTCGTACCAACTCTTCTCCCGCAAACTTCACCCACCCTTCAGCCACTTCTTCCAATCGGCGACGCGATTTCGACTCGATCCAGTTGTTCTCTGCGTTCGCCGGGAAAAACTCACAGAACGAGGATCGATCCGATCCAACTCAGTGGCCGTAATTTGATCATCACATTCTCCTGTATTCTGGATTTTAATCACCGATCCCGTCGCCGTTGGCGTCCTCCACGCCGGACAAGGGGTTCGCCAGAACGGCCTGCCAGGCGATCTCGCGGAACTTGTCATGAAGCGCCCGACTCGGGAAGCCGTCCCCTTTTTCGCCCACCCGACTTTTGATGAGGGCTGGCGATTTTTTGTAAAGAGTTGCATAGAAGACGTATCCCTCCAGCCATTCGAGGCCTGGCCCGAGATGCCCGAGCGGGTCGCGCCAGAGAGCGTTTTCCTCCGCCTTGCCGACGGCCCTATGGATGCCCTCGATGCCGGGCAGTTCGCCGCGGTGGTAGGCCTCGACCGCGAGAGTCAGGGCCTCGCTCGTCGGGAGGACGAAGATTCGATCACCGTGGGTCTCACGGAGTTCACCGATGAGTTCTTCGAAGACCGCGTCTTTCTGTTCATCGATGCCTCGGATGAGTTCGCCGGTAAGTTCGTCCTCCGAGGCTGGGGGTTTCTCCATGTGTCGGATCGAGGGCCAGGCATCCGAAAGGTAGAACTTCATTCCTGGCGAATGCTGGTCACAGAACTCGATCCAGCAACCGTAAAAACGAGCGCGGTCAGCAATGTAGGGTCCCCACATCATCGCGTCCCATTTGGCGTTCGCGATAGAGGCGAGGAGCTTCGGTGTAGGCTTTCCATCGAACTGGAAGATTCCGTTTTCCTGCTCCCACTTGTAGCGGGCGCTGCCGGTGACGCCCCCGCTTGTGTGAAGGTGGAGCGGTTGCTCGGCGAAGCCGGCCGCCCGAACGATCCCGGGGAGACTTCTATAGCCAGGGGCCATGAAGCTATGACCAGTGCCCACGATCCGCAGGGCACCGTCGGCTGGTTTGTCGAAGGAGGCGATCTTCGGAAAGAGAGCCTTCAGTTCATCGGGAGTCTTGTAGCAGGCCGCGTGATCAGGGAAACGCGTCTCCATCCAGCCCGGATCGAATTTCGGCGCGGTTTTTTTCCCGCCTCGCTTGGGCTTTTTCTGCAAGCGACGGGCCTCGTCGCGGTAATCGAGCGCCTCTTGGACTGTGAGTTTTCCGTCGCCATTCTCATCGGCCTCCGGAAACTGTTTCAGCCAGCGGGCCAGCTGTTCGGGTGTGACCTTCCGATTGGGCTTCTGTGCGAGGAGAGGCGGCGTCATCACGGCGCTCAGGGTGAGGATACATCCGATCCAACTGAGGTGTTTTAATTGAATCATCATCTTCATGTTCATTTGCTGGTTAGCATCACTCGTCCCCGGAGGGGACAGCGCCAATGTGCTTTTCATTAGAGGAACTGTTTATGGGGCGTCGGCGACTTGAAAATGGTGTCGCTGAAGCCCTGCTAACATCCTTAATTTCTAACTGTGAGAACATCGTCTCACAAAAACACTGGCAGAGCCAGTGGAACACTCAATTCAACCGTAATTTTGTCAGTGCCACCCGTCGAAACGCTTCACCTCACTACACTTTTCACAGCCTCAGCAAGTCGTTCCATTCCTTTGTTGATCCCGTCCGGGGTTTGGACTCCATAGCTGAGACGCATTTGGTGGGATGGGCGGTCTTCGGCAGGGCCGGCGTAACAGAGTTCGCCGGGGACGTACATGACGCCGTTCTTCACGGCCTGTTTGAAGAGTGGGCTTTCGAAGCCGGTCGCGATGCTTTCCGGGAGTGACATCCAAACGTACAAGCCGCCGTGCGGAGTCACCCAGGTAACGCCATCTATGTCGCTGAAGTATCGGTCGGCCGCGGCGAGCATGGCGTCTCGTTTTTCCTGATAGCCTGCGCGGACTTTTTGCAGATGGGTTTTGTACACGCCGCTACGGAGGGTTTCGGCGATCAGGTGTTGGTTGAAGTTTGCAGAGCCGAAGTCTTCGTTCCCTTTGCGATCACAAATCGGTCCAACAAGATCACTCGGCAACACTCCAAAACCAACACGAATTCCAGGCGAGAATGTTTTGGAAAACGTTTGCGTGTAGATGACTTGATCGCGCGAGTCGTCGAAAGACCACAAGCTGGAGTGGACAGGTCCGTCGTATTGCAATTCTCGGTAGGCTGCATCTTCGAGGACAAGAATCCGATGATCGCGCGACCACTTCTTTGCGATATCGACAATTTCTTTTCGGCGCTCAGTTGAAACACAAACCCCGCTGGGGTTGTCGTAGTAACTAACAACATAGATGAGTTTCACTCGATGCAACTCCTGCATCGCTGCGATTTGTTCCAGAGCGTGATCGAGTGCAGCCGGCTGCATACCGTCATCATCGGCAGCAATTGTGACTGTTCTCGCATCGACGCCGGCCAAGTTCCCAGCAAAGACGAAGTACGTTGGCCCGGCAACGAGGCAGATATCGCCTGGATCGAATAATGTTTCACAAACAAGCGAAAGCAACTGTTGAGAGCCGGTCGTTGCGATCAACTGAGTTTCATCGATCCCCAACGAGGCGACATCGCTCCCTTCAAGAGATGCGAAATGCTTGAGTAACTCTTCTCGAAGCTCTGCACTCCCTTGAGTTGTCCCGTACTGCAATGCCAGACGCCCAGATTCTTCCGTCTCCAAGACCCTTGAAGCAGCTTGAAGTGCATCACCCACTGGCAACGTCATCGGATCGACCAATCCGGCTGCGAGTGAAATGCAATTAGGATTTTCAACGCCTTGCTGCATCAGAAAGCTGATTGCGAGATCCCGCGTCTGGTGACTTCGCTGACTGTAGAGGATCGGGAGCTTCATTTTGGAATTCATGTTGCTAGCGTAATAATGATTTGCCGTACACTTAAAGTGTACGGCGAAACGCTCGGTTTGTCTCTTGCGACATTTTCGTTCCCAGCATCTCAAAATCGTCGGGCTTTTCGCAGAGCAACCAGCAACTTATAGTGACTGCGTTAAAGATGAATTCATCTTCAACTCGAAAGCTCCTTCAAACAAAGCGACGACAGATGACACTCAGTATTGATGACGTTCAGAAGGTCGCCAAGTTGGCTCGCCTCAAACTGACACCGGAAGAAGAACAACAATTTGCCAGCCAGCTTGGGCAAATCCTGGACTATGTGGAAATGCTCGGTGAAGTTGATACCGAGAAGGTCGAGCCAATGGCTCACGCAGCGGATGTCGCCAATGTGTTCCGTGCCGATGATGTTCAGGCATCGATTGACCGAGAGAAAACGCTGCTGAACGCTCCCAAGACTGATGGGAAGTATTTCCTCGTTCCGCAAATTCTCGAAGGAGCGTAATCAGTGATCCATTACGAAACAGCGACAAAACAACTTTCTCGATTGCAACAGGGCGAAACGACGAGTCAACAGCTTGTGCAGGCTCACCTCGATCGAATCAATACGACTGATGGTCAGGTCAATGCGTTTCTGGAAGTCTGTACAGAATCAGCAATCAAACGGGCTGCGGAGATCGACGGACGTCGCGAGGCGGGCGAGGCACTCGGACCGCTCGCCGGGCTTCCGGTTGCGATAAAAGACAACGTTTGCGTCGAAGGTTGGCGTACTTCTTGTGCAAGCAAAATGCTGGAGGAGTTCACTTCGGTCTACGATGCGCATGTGATTGAAAAGCTGAAAGCGGCTGATGCGGTTTTGATCGGTCGCGTGAACATGGATGAGTTCGCGATGGGTTCCTCATGCGAGAATTCAGCGTTTCAGAAAACCAGCAACCCCTGGGATTTCGAATGCGCTCCCGGCGGTTCCAGTGGTGGTTCGGCAGCCGCGGTCGCAGCTGGAATGGTGCCGCTGGCGATTGGTTCGGATACCGGCGGATCAATTCGGCAACCAGCGGCATTCTGTGGTGTTGTCGGGATGAAGCCGACATACGGTCGCGTTTCAAGATATGGACTGGTCGCCTTTGCGAGTTCACTCGATCAAATCGGTCCATTTGCCCGCTCAGTTTCTGATGCAGCTTTGCTTCTGGAAACGTTATGGGGGCACGACCGCCGCGATTCAACGTCCGTTGATGTTCCTGTTCCATCTCTCACTGATCAACTCGATGAACCATTGTCCGGACTGAAAATCGGCATCGTGCCTGA
>JAJDEL010000813.1 GCA_029259835.1 Planctomicrobium sp.
ATGGTCAATCTCGCCCAACCTGTCGAGTGACATCTGTCGCAGACTGTTGCGCACGGAGTCCCCGACGACCAACGCGCCTCCAATGACGGCGGTCGCTGCCATCACTCCGAGGATTACAGCACCGTTCGTTCGCCAGTAATAACGAAGGCTTTGCAGCAGCAGATTTTGGACCTGCATCATTTCACAACTCTTGAGACAATTGACGTTGAGTGAATCAATGGTCGTAAAGAATACGCGAAAGAGCGGCGAATTTCGAGGCGATCAGCGTGAGAGCTGTGAACGCAAGGCCAGTAGCACAGACATTCTTGTTTGTGTGTATCACTTGTCTGTGTGCAACACTTTGTGCTCTCTCAACACGAAGACTTTGGGTGCCACTGCTGGCTCGCCCAGCAGTGGCAACGGTCAACTCTCGTCATGAGCGAAGGTAGACCCTCGACTTTTATCAAAGATCAGAGAGACAGGAATGTCTGCCCCACACTTGCCCCTCAATCCCTAGCCCCTGGACCAGCAGCCCGAAGATGATGCTTCTGTAGCTGCTTTATCAAGGCCGCGCCATTACCCGCAATACTGATTGCGGCCGCTTTGCTTGGCTCGATAGAGGTTGGAATCAGCCGCCTCAAAAAGATCTTTTGCTGTGATCGCTTGGTGCCCGCCTGTGTAGGCTCCACCGACACTAATTGTCAGGTCAATCTCACCTGCTGTCGTCTGGAAAGGAACCTGACCGATAAGCTCGCAGAGTTGTGCTCCCATCTCGTCCAAGCTCTCTTTCGAAGGCTCGATCACTGCGAGAGCAAACTCTTCGCCTCCAATTCGGGCAAAAACTTCATCCACACGAATTCTTTCGGAGATTCGTTCGCACATTCCAGAGAGAAGTTCATCTCCGACCAAGTGCCCATATGTGTCGTTATGCTGTTTGAAATTGTCGATATCGAGCATCAGCAACCCTAGGGATCGCTCGTGTCGCAGACTTCGGCTGACTTCTCGATTGAAGGCATCATCGAAATATCGACGGTTGTACGTTTTGGTCAACGCATCCACTGTCATCATTTCAAAGACAGCTTCGTGGTACATCGCTTCAACATGATCCGAAACGAGAAACTTAAAGATGTGTGAGCCGATGCGAACTTGATCGCCATTGTTGAGTTGCTGTTGAGTCACTCGAAGATTATTGACGAACGTGCCATTCATGCTGCCCAAATCAGCGACGAAACAGTCGCTTCCCTGCCAGCGGAACGCAGCATGTCGACGTGACACGAAGTCGTCGGTCAATTCGTATTCGCATTCGGAATCCCTTCCAAAGACATATTCGTCACGATCCAGCGGAATCATGCTCCCACTCACGACAGCAGGATAGATCTTCACCAGGCAGGCGCCGTCCGGTCTGGATGCGCTTTCCACCGGTGTGGATTCATCTTCGAGTCGAAAAATTGGAACCGTGTGTCGCATTTTCTAAGAGTCACTACCCGCGAGTTGAGGAGTTTATCAGTGAAAATTTAGGTCAGAAGACGGAACTTGGCTTGCAAAAATGGTGCTAAAAGTCACCAAAAAGAATTCGTGTTCAAATAATCAGGTTGTGCGGATTACGAAAGGTATCAGCATTTCGTGTTTTAGGGAATGTGTCGACAATCGGATTGGTTTCCTCCAGCGGCATAGCTCTCTATGATCATACTTCCTTTGGAGCGTATTTGAAAATTCCTGTCACTGCCGTATCGCGGCTACCTTTTGTCCCCTCTCCCTGAGGGGCGAAGCTCAATTTTCAAACAGGCTCTTTGTCAATGACCATCGAAATTCAAGAAAACAAGAAGTCATGAACCGCCCACACGCTCCTGCCCAGCAACTCCCTGAACCAACAATTCAACTCGCAGAAGGATGGCACTGCCTGCATGCGTACTACCAGATCGACCGCGCTGAGATCGCTGCACTTTCGAGTGAAGAAATCTCCGCAGGGGCAGCCGAAGTCATCGCAGTCCTGAATCCTGAAGCGGACCACGCCCCTGCACGGATTCAAAGCTTTGCCGTCTCCGGTCATCGGGCAGACTTCGGTTTGATGATCCTCGATCAAGATCCATTAAAAGTTGACGCCGTCCACCAGAGACTTCTTGCCACAAAGCTCGGTCCCGCGTTGATCCCTTCCGATTCTTTTGTCTCGATTACAGAAGTTTCTGAATACGTTCCGACTCTTGAACAATACTCGGAGAAGTTGCAGCGTACTGGAACTTCAAAAGATGACCCGTCGTTTGCGGCGAAGCTTAGCGCCTACGAACAACGCCTGCCGATGATGAACAAGCAGCGGCTCTATCCAGACTTTCCGGAATTTCCGGTTCACTGCTTTTATCCGATGAACAAAATTCGCGACCCAGAGGCAAACTGGTTCATGCTGCCGTTCAGTAAACGCGCCGAACTCATGTCTGAACATGCGACATCTGGAATTAAGTTTGCTGGTCGCGTTTCACAGTTGATCACAGCATCTGCTGGCTTCGATGACTGGGAGTGGGGCGTCACACTCTGGGGACGTGCTCCGGAACACATCAAGGAAATTGTTTACACCATGCGTTTTGACGAAGCATCCGCCAAGTATGCAGAGTTCGGAGCGTTCTACATTGGCTATGTGATGTCTGCAGAAGATGTTTTGAAGCACCTGCAAATCGTTCGTTAATCGACTGGCCAATACACTTGGAGAAAGACAATGGGACGTCTCATCGCCGGGATCGTTGTGACTTCAATCGCCCTGTTCATGTGGGGCTTTGTTGTCTGGGGTGGCGCGATTCCCTATCAGACTGAAATATGGAAAGCACCTGCCGGAGGTGACGCCGCCGGACCAATGCTCAAGAAGTATTTCCCCGAGAATGGCACGTATGTCTTCCCGGCGAATTCCGGCGACATGGAAGCAGACAGCGAGCGGCACGAACAAGGACCGGTTGCGTTTGTGCATATGCTGAAAGTTGATGGTCATCCGATGTTTGACAGTTCCATCATGATCAACGGATTCATTTTGAATTTCATTTTTGTCAGTATGGTCGCGGCACTGTTGTGGTGCTTGAGAGAGGCTTTGACAACGTACAAGAGCCGGGTTTTGCTGATCGTTGCTTTCGGGTTGATTGCCGCAGTTTTCGTGAACATTGGCGATGCAATCTGGTGGCAAATCGACCTCAAGTGGAAGCTGTATCAAGCCTTCTACACTCTCTCCGCATGTACCCTCACCGGTGCCATCCTCGCCGCGTTCATCCCCAAATCAGCGTCTGACCAAAAGACCCTAGCCCCTCAACCCTAGCCCTTAGACCAACCAGCATGTACTTCATCGATCCCCACGTCCACATGGTTTCCCGCACGACGGATGATTACGAGCGGATGGTCCGTATGGGTTGTGTTGCCGTCAGCGAGCCCGCCTTTTGGGCAGGCTTCGACCGTGGCAGCGTCCACGGCTTTCGTGACTATTTCGAGCAACTCACCGGCTTCGAACCGCAACGCGCCGGTTGGAGCGGCATTCAGCATTACACTTGGCTCTGCATCAACGCCAAAGAAGCAGAAAACATTCCGCTCTCGCGCGATGTGATTGCCATGATCCCGGAATTCCTGAACCGCCCAGGTGTTCTGGGCATCGGCGAGATTGGTCTCAATAAGAACACACCGAACGAGTCAACAATTTTCCGCGAACACCTCGACCTAGCAGCGAAGACGAACGAACTCGTTCTCATCCACACCCCCCACTTGCAGGACAAATACAAAGGGACACGCATGATCGTTGACATGCTCAAGGAGCGGGACGACATTCCTGCCGAGCGAGTTTGTATTGATCACGACGAAGAGCACACCGTCCGGCACGCAAAGGAAGGCGGCTTCTGGTGCGGCATGACGCTTTACCCGACCACAAAATGCACACCAGCTCGGGCTGCCGACATCATCGAGAAATACGGCGACGACCGCACCATGGTGAACTCCGCCGGCGACTGGGGCCCCTCCAACCCCCTCGCCGTCCCCGACTTCATCCAGGAAATGCGCAAACGCGGTCACAGCGACTCAAAAATCAAAAAAGTCGTCTACGACAACCCAATCGAGTTCTTCTCCCAATGCGAGCGGTTTGAATTTACGCCACCGGAGTAGAACGCATTGTGGCGGAAGAATAGAAAATTATTGATTTCTCGCTGCGAAAGCGATATGCTCGGTACTTCTTCAGGGTCGGGAATTCGGTCTATCAATAAGTTAGATGGCAACCTCACAGACAAGGCTCACAATGGTGATGACAGTTGAGCGAATCCAAAACAGACGACACTTCAAAATTACCAAACGCGTGGTTGCAGCCATCGTCATCATTGGAGTCCTGGCTTCAATCCTGTTGGTCATGCACACTTCTTTTCTCACCTGGTACCTGCCGAGACTCGGTCCTGCCAATCGTGCGGCCGTCCCATACGCCCATGGGCAGCTCACATCATTCAACCCGCTAGTTCGCGCGGCAGCAGCGCGCGGGCTAGGAAACATCGGACCAGCAGCGGCGGTTGCAGCACCAGAGTTGGTCAACGCCCTGCACGACAACTCACCGCAGGTCGCAGCAGCTGCTGCGGACGCACTCGGGAGAATACAGCCACCACAACAGGCGGTTCTGGATGGATTATCGCGTGCCCTTGATCACAACGATGGCGAAGTTCGTCGATACGCCGCGGTTGCGCTCTCACGATACGGGCCCAAAGCCGCATCGACCGTGCCGGAGCTTGCGATGAAGCTTGAGGACAAACACATGGGATATCTGGCGGCACGCGCACTTGGTGAAATTGGCGGTCCAGCCCGCGATTCAATCCCGCAAATCACGGAATTGTTATCGAGTACACATTGGCACGTCCGCAGTACATCTGCATCTGCTTTGACTAACTTGGTGCCGTTGGATGACGATACTGTGTCCAAACTTGAAGTCCTCTTGCGAGATGACAATGCACACGTCCGCAAAGTGGCTGAAAGAGCCTTACTGGCAATTTCCAAACAAACGAGTCAGCCAGATGAAGCTCAATAACAATCCAGTCAACCGGAAAGGCGAAACCAGCCGAAGCTCCAGTTGAGAGTCTCACCCAGGCCACTCACAGGATGGTCCAACCGACTTGTTCGGTTGGGTCGTGGGGCGACAAGATGAACTCACCATGAGCTTGGCTTTTCTGGAAGACTTTCAACCAAATGAACGGCTGGCTGAACAAGAAGTCAAACAATGACTTTGATGTTGATGAAACGAGGAACGCGAACGCTAGCGCATCGTGTGCCTGCGCCACTCGACCGCTCTCAAAAAAGCGAACGGGGTCAGTCAAGTAGACTGAGTTAACCGCCTAATTCAGTTCGATCGTCTTCTCTATGTAGTCGATTGTCAGTCGATGCTTCTCAAGCAGAGCGGTCCCCAGCAGCGGGAACTGTCCGTCGTTCGCGACGACCTGCACTGGAATCAATTTTCCGAACCAATCCAAATACGCAACGAACGTTTCGAGCGTGACTTTCGTTCCGTCGGCGAGGACTGCCTCTGTCTCTACCAATGCTTCAAGTCCCAGCTCTTCGATGAGTGTGGACGAAAACACGAAATGTCCATCAAATGCCGTATCGATCCACACTTGAATCGTGGTCGGCTCGGCCTTCGATACGGATCGAACTTCGACAGGCAACAACGCCCGGTTGTTGTGATCAACGCTTCCAATCACTTTGTCGCCGCCCCAATATGAATGGCTGCTTCGTGACCGATCCGGATCACAAAAGACTTCTTGTTCGGAAACGCTTCTTTCGCCGCCATTGCCGCATCAATGAACGTCTCGGCAATGAACGATTCGCGAGACTCTGGCTCGATTGCCACGAACTCGCCGAAATGTTCCGCCTCCAGTTTTTCGCGGAAATCCGCTTCATATACCGATTTTGCTTGCTTGGCTATCGACATTTGACTCTCCCAGTTTGCGTGCTTTAGATTGTACCGGTAAGCCGTGCCTGGGGCGAGGCCGTTTAGAGGACCATGTTGCCGCCCGCTGACTCTGTGCGTGAAATGGATATCACATATCTGAGGACGACATCGAAAGGTTCATTAAGATGAAAAAGTGCGAGGTCTGCGGGACGTTGATTCTATTCGGTCCAGTTCGGAGCGATGATCACATTTACTGTAGTTACGAATGTCGCGACAGAGGTGACTTCGAACAAGAAACTGAGTACATCCCTGACGACACAGCAGTAGCAATGGCGATGGTCATCAACACGGGAGATTGTCCTAAATGTGGCGGGCCTGGCCCGGTTGACGTTCAATACTCGCACACAGTTTGGTCCGCTTTGGTGATGACGTCCTACAAAAGCAACCCCGAGGTGTGTTGCGGGGGGTGTGGTCGTGCCTCGAAGTTGAAAGCGACGTTATTTTCATTTTGTCTGGGATGGTGGGGTTTCCCATTCGGCATTCTCATCACCCCGGTCCAAGTTTTTCGAAATCTCTTCGGCCTGTTCAGTGGGCCGGTACATGGAAATCCAAGTTCTGAGTTGGAGCCCATCGCGAAGTTAATGCTCGCGGACGAAGTTCGGCAGCGCGAAAGCGACGTATCCTCTCTGACGTATCCCCCCTAGCACAGGCAGGCGGGGTGGCATGTTCGGGATTCCATGAACACAAGTCTTCACAAATCCAAGCAATGACGTCAGTACCACCCGATACGTAAAAAAGGCTGAACTGCGAATCGCAGTTCAGCCTTGGTTCTTCAGTGCAAGCCGAAGGTTTAGCCGACGTCTTCGCCCATGGCTTCTTTCTTCTCAGTAATCACTGGGCAGTTTGGTGCCATTTCGGCGTTGAGTTCCGTGTAGCCCGCCCACTCTTCTGGCAGGTTGTCTTCGAGGAAGATTGCCTCAACCGGGCATTCCGGGACGCAGGCTTCGCAATCGATACATTCATCTGGATGAATGTAGAGAATCGCTTCACCTTCGTAGAAGCACTCGACCGGGCAGACGACAACGCAGTCTGTGTATTTGCAGTTAAAACATGGTTCAGCGACAACGTGTGTCATCCGACTTTCCCTTTCCTTGATGAACAAATCAAAAATGAATCTAGAGTCTGTTTGAAAATTGAGCTTCGCCCCTCACTCTAACCCTCTCCCCCCAGGGAGAGGGGACAAAAGTTGCCGCGATGCGGCAGTGACAGGAATTTACAAACACGCTCTTACAGAGGGCGAACCTCTTTGGTCTCGTAACTCGTTACTCCAACAGTGAGTTCTTCTCCCTTAATCGGAATAAGCAAGAGAGACCTTTTATGGAATCTCTTCTCAGAGTCGTTTTAGACCTGTGTATTTCAAGTGTCAAGGCAATTCACGAGAAGGTCAGGTGTGGGCCTAGCAAATTGAGACTCGGTCTCAACTCATTGGGGCGAAACCGTTGTAAATCCAGCCTCGTTCCAGTCTCGCCAGCCTCCATCCATTGAGATAGGATCGGTGTATCCCATTCTCTGGATGACATCGGCAGCGAGTGCCGATCTGAATCCACCACCACAGTAAAGAACAAGCTTTGCTGATGTGTCTGGGATCACTTTTTCGATATCTCGTTCGATAACCCCTTTTCCCAAATGAATCGCATCTGGGAGATGTCCTCTCGCGAATTCACTTTCTTCGCGAACATCAACCAAAACGAAATCTTCGCCAGATTTCTGCATTTGACGAACATCGTGAATCGTGCATTCCTCAATTCGAGATTTTGCGTCGTTGACGGCTTCCAGAAAACGAGGCGCGTGTTGTTTCGCCATAAGAATCGTCCAATCGTAATAATGCAGTGTCAATCATGTTTTGATGAGCACGACAACGGAGTGCGGAATTCTCATTGACGATCCATCATTCGAAGCCTGGCAAGGCACTAATTAGCCTCGATCTCGCGAAGTGCCTTCCGGTAGGCAGCTGAAAGGTCCGAAAAGTAGGATGTGATGCCTGACCCGAGCGTCCGCGAGACAATTCCATTAGCAAGCGCTTTCAGCGTGACCTTGCCGACGGTCTGCTTCTCATCCCAGACAATTGCTGTCAAATCATTCCCTTCTTTGTCGACATCACGAGCGAGAATGACAACGTGGATATTCAGGTCGCTCACGAGGTTCCGCTCCTGGCCTTCAGTGAGAGAAAAATACATCGCGACGATGACAAAAGCTGTACTTTGATTGACTTCGGACCTGCGTCTGACGTTTTTCCATTTCAAGCGTTGTTCAAAAGTTTTTTCTGCCTGCTTCAGCACATACCCAGTAATTCGACCGGATGGATCAGAATTAAACGGAACCATGTTAATCGATGCCTCGCGAATTTGGCTGAGTAGTAATCGACCCCGCTCGGTTCCGACCAGATTTTCGGCCCCTCCATATCCGCTTGAAATTTTCACCGGAACGTTTTCAGGAGAAAGGGGAACCATCTTGTCCCCTTTTTTTGCGACCATGTCTTTGATGTCGATGCACGAAATCGCAAAGTTCAGACTCTCTCCGTCTGTCCGCTTGAAGGTGTTGACCCCAATCACTTCTCCAAACATATTGACGAGCGGACCTCCACTGTTCCCACCGGAAATTGCTGCGGTTGTCTGGACATAGTTTCCGGCAGTATGCCCCACCTCTTTGGCATCACGAAGCCCACTGACGATTCCTTCGGAAGTGGTAAACGAAAGACCACGTGGAGCACCGAATGTTGCAACATTGATCCCCTTCGCAGGCAATGATCCGGCAACGGAAAGCGATTTCAATCCCCCTTGTGGAACGTTGATTTTGAAGACGATCAAATCACGTTCGTGATCAACTTTAAAGATGCCCGCGATTGGCTCTTTTCGACCATCATTGAACTGCACTTCTGCGGACGTCGCACCTTCGAGAACATGATAATTCGTGACAATGACACCATCTTCGCCAACGACAAAGCCGCTCCCCAAGCTTCCGCCAAATTGACTTTTCACCAAAATCCGAACAACCGAACTTTCTACTAACTCGATGAGTGCAGGTAATTCATAAGGTTCACTCGGTCTCTTGACACTTGAACCAGACGTTTCTTTCTTCATCCCAGTAATGCTCAATTCCGCCCCATCGATTGAGGCCGTGGCAGCTAAATCAAGACTGGGATCAACTCCGATTGTGTCCGCTAAGTCCATCGTCACGTTTGCGGCTTCGGGCGGAACGACAGCGCTGGCCATGCTCTCATCAGGGGTCTCGGGAGCCTGCTGTGGTGAACTGGGTGTTGAGTCGGCGATGACTGGATCGTTTTGAACCTCACGGGACTGCCGCCCCATAAGAAATGCGAAGGCGACGACGGCAACAACTGCAACTAAGCCGCCACCGATGAGTAAACCAGTGACTATCCCGTTATTATTAGGCTGCGTTTTTTTCTTCTTTCGTCGATTACCACTTGAACGATGCCGCGTACTCATAAACCCGTTTCCCCGTCAATGAATATGAAGAGATGAATCGAACACCCTACGAGAGTACGCTTTTTAATGCACGTTTGCGAGTCTGAAAGTCGAATATCAGAAACTTTGCCGCGGCGTTCTTCAGTTTGAACAGTTCAGAATTTGAAGAACAGGACATTACGATTCAATTTTGTAAATCTCATGCGTGTGTCCATCGTATGAGATTATTGAGAGCTCATCATCAATCACGGTTTCGAGGTTCACTGGACGATTCCAGACTTTTTGCAGATTCGAAAGAGTCGCATTTGCGTAGTCTTGCTTGAGTTCAACTCCCTGATAGTCATGCCGTAAGTACAGTTCACCTCGGTTGCGGTGATTTCCATCGACGACATAAATGAATGGTCGACCGTGGTTCGTTAAACTTGTGAGGAATTGCTGTTTGATATCATCGAATTCGCGCGAGGCAATTTCGTAATCACCGGAGCGGTCATTATATGCAAACGAAAACATCTTGTGACGCCGACAAAACTCGGCGTTGAGGAATGTATCGATGAATGTCAGATCGTTGTGAATTCGTCTCACTTCAAAGATTTTCTCGCGACCCAAACCGAGTTGTTTGTCCCAGTTTGACTTCTCGTTCATGTCGTTACAGTCTTCCCACTCCGGACCAAACTGCCCTTTATTCCAGCGCTGTTCAATATCTCGCATCAACTCAATGCCGACCTTGTAAGGATTGAGCCGTTGCGGTGACATCGCCATCGTCCCGGAATGGTGGTCGGCATAGTCGATGACCTCCGCATCCGTAAGACCATGTTTCGTCATGATCGTCGAGTGCCAGTAACTCGCCCAACCTTCGTTCATAATTTTCGTTTGTCCTTGTGGGGCGAAGTAGTACGCTTCATCTCGAATGATTGCGAGAATATCATGCTGCCATTGTTCAAGTGGAGCGTGATCTAAAAGAAACAACAGGACATCACGTTGCGGTTCTTCCGGGAATGAACGCTGAGCCATTTGAAGATCGCGTTCTTCATTCTCTCGCAGTTTCTCCCGCTCCAGGACATCAGGGGGGTTGATGAATGGGTCCATATATCCTTTGGCACGAAAACGCCCATGTTCGGGAACTTCGTCCTGACCTGATCTATTCGCCTCGGTCTTTTTCTTCTCTTCGAAATCAGGCTTTGCCTGACGCTGAATATGTGGTGAATAAGGATCGATGAGATTGTCGAGCGACAGGCACGCATCAATGAAACGTTCAACCTTTTCATATCCGAAACGGTCAATATAGCGATTCACCCGCGCGGCGTGGTTCGCCATTTGATCGAGCATTTTTCGATTTGTCGGGGCGAACCAGGCGTTGTTTTTGAAGAAGTCGCAGTGACCGTACACATGAGCGATCACCAGCTTCTGATCACCGATTGCATTCGCAGACAACAGGTACGCATAACACGGATCGGTATTGATGACCATCTCGTAGATTTTGGAAAGGCCATACGAATAACTTTTAAGAAGTTCGTTGTACTCGGCACCGAATCGCCAATGAGGGTAACGAACAGGGAACCCACCGTACGCCGCAAACATGCTCAGTTCTTCGTAGTCGAGCATTTCAAAAATTGTCTCGAAGAAATCAAGACCGTAAGAAGCGGCAATCTCCTCCATCCGCGCCTGAATATCGCAAATCTCCGGCGGCAGTGCTCGATGAGTCGTAATAGTCATGCGTAAATCCTTGCAGAAGACCGCCTGGAACGAGAAAGAGGCCTCCAGTCTCACTGAGCGAAACACACGAATCTAGACCGTAGTTTCGTCGCAGATATCGACAGAAGCAGCTTCACGATCCAAAGAGCAAACCTTGTGAAGCAATTGTACGCGGCACGATCATGTGCGAGAAGAGCAGATTATTTTCAACTCCAGAAAGCCTGGTCTCGCTGAGCATCTGGTGATCCATCCGGTGGGAAGCGAGCCTGGAGTGTTTGCGGTCCAGTGTGGAAAGAACTGTCCCGAAATAGATTCCCAATACCAGCCGTTTGGGCGCTAGCCCCGGATCGAATTTCGGTTCTCGCTTAGAACCGGGGCTAGCGCCCTGCGGCTGATGCAGGCCGAATCAATTCGAAGATTTATTACGGGACAATGCCTAAGTTGCCGATTGGTGATTTCCGACAGCTTCACTTCCCGATGTGGACTTCGCTGCGACCGGAGGAATCTGCGGCGGCGCGAGACATACCGCCTGTGTTGAACTCCATGACGATGTTGCCGTTCTTATCAAGAGCAATGATGCCACCCCTGACCTGGCGCTTCGGATTGAACAAGATTCCGTGAACGGATTTTTTGAGGGAGTCTCCACGATATTCTATACGAGCAGAAACATCGAAGGCGACCGCGTTACGCATGTAGTCTTCGCCGATACCTGTGCAGGAAACGGCACAGGTTTGGTTGTCGGCAAACGTGCCTGCACAGACGATGGGTGAATCGCCGATTCGTCCGAACTGCTTATTGTTCAGCCCGCCAGTCGATGTTGCAGCGGCAAGATTGCCGTGAGTGTCTAATGCGACGCAGCCGACGGTTCCCATTTTGTCGGAGTCACTTCGCTTCTCATTTTTCATTTCATTCGCCTGAGCTTTCTTCAACCGCTTCAGTTGATGCTCAGTCGAGAAATCGCTGTTAGCGACACGTTCAATCTGCGAGTCGTCGTTAAATTGATCGGCGAACTTTTCTGCACCATCTGTCACCAGTAAAATATGCCGCGTTTCCGTCATCACTTTACGTGCGAGGGAAATTGGATTGCGGACCGTGCGAACTCCTCCGACAGCGCCGCACGAACGATCGCGACCATCCATGATCGATGCGTCCAGTTCATGCCCGGTAGCGGAATTGAAGACGGCACCTTTGCCGGCATTGAAGTAGGCAGAGTTTTCCAGAATGCGCACAACAGCTTCGACGGTATCAAGACTACTACGACCCGTTTTGAGCATCTCGGTTCCAGTCTCCAAGGCATGTGTCAGGACAACTTTCCGCTTCGCATTCCATTCTTCATCAGAAGACGAACTGCCTGCCCCGCCGTGAATGACAATAGCGAATTTCGGAGAGTCATCCGCCGCTTGAACCATTGCGATCGAAGCGGTCATTGCAAGGAAAGAAGCCAACATGGCAATGAGATATTTCATGTCGCGATCCTGAATTATGAGTATCAATAGATGCAGAGTAGATGAATCCTGTTATCTCACCGCTTCTTGTACACAGACTGGAATGTCTGTGCCACTGTGAATGGAATGATCAGCGAAAATGGAACTTACAGACGCCGGAGGTGAGAAAAAGGAACGAAGGACACGGATTCAATGGATGAAGACCGATAAACAAACGTTCCTTGACGTCTGATGTCATTACTCCTGATCAAGGAAAATGAACCGCGAATGAACACCAATCAACAAAGAAGAATTCGCGTTCATTCGCGGTTGGAAATTCTGATCATTGATGTTGATATGCTATGCAAGGCTAAGAATGCCCGACCGTAGGACAGGATTTCATCCTGCCCAGACAGCTTGGAAAGCTGTCCTACATCAGAGATGAACCAGACATTTCAAGCCTCTCGAAGTATCACACTGTTGGAGGGAATGTCTGTGCCACCGTTGGACAGAGTGCGAGTTGAGTTGAGGGCATTCAATCAATGCAACCCTTCTCCAACCACCATTTTAAGAGTGAGCGGAACGGGGGCGTCAATTGGTCGGCGCGAGTTGCCAGGAGGTCGTGGAGTTCATCAGTCGTGAAGTATTCAATCTCTGCGATTTCACCAGGGTCTGGACGAGGGGTTTCGTCAGTCATTAGTGAATAGAGGACCGAATGTTCATACGCCGTCTCAACAGAGGCAGAGATTTTCGTCTCGAAGTGGAGTTTTCCGGAGAGGTCGAGTTCTTCTTTGAGTTCACGGTGAGCGGCAGCTTCGTACTGTTCGCCAGCGTCGACGTGACCAGACGCTGATGAAGTATAGTGCGATGGAAATTGATCTTTCGTTGTTGACCGAAGATGCACCAGCAGTCGACCATCCGTTCGCCAGATCCAGATATGAACAGCACGATGCAATAGATTTTGCGCATGGGCTTCTGCGCGTGAAGCTTGTCTGATGACATTGTCCGAGGGATCACAGATGTCAAAAATTTCTTCGCTCATGGAACCTCTGCGAACTTCATTTCAGCAATAGGGAATGACGATCACGGCAAAAGTCGATGAACACGCAAGCCATCGATGTCGACGGATCCGTTGCCTCGCAGTTCGAGACGAACGCGAAAGTTTGAGTCGCGGGGAATGCGTCGAACGATCTTGACTGTTTGCCAATCCTGCTTCGCTTCGCTGAACCAAACGGCGCCTTGGCTCCCAATCAGTGTGTCAAAAATCAGGAAGCCATCGTCAGCTGTGATAAATGGTCGTTTCACACGCACCTGAGCAGTGATGACAACAATATCTCCAGCTACGGCAGAGACTTCAGGGCTGACGAGAACGACCGTCGCATTCTCACCCGGTGTCGACTCCAATTGCAATGAGAGATAGTGATCGTTACGAAGCTGGTCATGCTGAAGTTGGATTCGCTCTTTACCCGTTGAACTTGAACCATTACTCCACGGGCCATGCTCAAGATCGCGCATGGCATCCAGATTTTCGAAATCACCGGTCGGAATCAAATTCGGTGATGTGCGCGTTCGAGTTCCTAACTCCTTGATCATTCGCCAGTAGTCCGGCAAGGTCTGGAAGTTCGTTGCATCCATACTTGTGACCACTGAGGGCAACTCTGCGTTTGCGGCTTCCCAGTAGCGTCTCTGCAAAGTGCGAAGATGTTGCAAACATTTTCGAGCCGCGTTGTAAGCTTCCACCGAATGCGAGGCGTCGAGTTCTTTTCTCGCCGTTTCAAGGTAAGAGTAAGCTTGACGCAAAGAAAGTTCTGCCTGCGAAACTGATTGATCAAGACTGACAAGTTCGTCGTGAACACCTTGAACACGTTCAAACTTCAGTGCCGCCAGGGAGACCATGGATCGGGCGGAGTCATCCCGAATTTGGCGGCATTCTCGTTGCAGGCGTTCAATCACTGAGGGCTTACTCGTGATGAGAATGACTGATTGCTGATCGAACTCTTTGAGATAGATTTCAGTCCCACCGGCAGGCCAGGAAACTTCAAGATTTGATTGTGTGACACCGACTGGCGTGACCTCCCAGGCTTGCCAGATGTCACCTTTGAGTAGCATGCGAACCCCTTTGGCAACTTGCGGACCGGGAACGCACTGTTCATTTTCTTCATACCAGACTGGAAGAACCAGCAGTCCATCGTCACTACGAATGACAGTTGCCAGAATTTCCGCTTGCTTTGAATTTTTCAGGGCACTGATTTGCTCGATGGGTGTGTCCCACCGCGATTTCAAAGGTGCCAGAATCCCAGTTTGCGGCTGTTGAGCCTCGCTGTCGAGTCGAATCGGCAAGTCATCAACAACCCGTCCAGTCGCTAACCAAGGCTGAAGAACCTGACAGTGAAGCGCAAACAATCGAATCGCATAGACGCGTTCGTTGAGTCCAGGAATGTCTGAGTCTAAAGGAATGTGCTTCCAGAAACCGACTCCCTTAAAACCGGCGGCAAGTGCGGCGTATCCCTGATGTAGAATCTGCTCAGGCTCAACAATCGGTAGAGCTTGGTTCTCTCCTCGCTGATCCAGATATTCCGAGGATGCTTCGGTTTGAATTAACGTGAACATCGGCTTACCCGGCAATGCCTGGTTTCTTCGAAGTTTCAATTGCTTTGCATGCCTAGGTGATGAAATTGCAGAGTGCATGACGAATAGACTGCTGCCAAGCAAATCGACAGTCCGGTGAATCGCTCTTTCGCTGCCGACGACATCTGCAAGAACCGGACGACGCATTTGCCGATCTGCATCACGGACCTGTTCGACCCAGGATTTAATGTAGCGAACGTCATCGGCGGGGATTTCGTAACCAAACATCCAGGCCCAAATGCTATCTGTCCAGTCAGGAAACGATGGCAGACCTTTGCGTTTCAGAACGGCTTCTTCAGGCGTCAATTGAGGTGGTTGAGCAATCGCTCCAATATCCACTTCATCGAGTGCTTTCAGGATTGCCCGATCTGCGTAATCGGGAATCCAGAGCATGTTGACGCCAGTCGATTTAATGTCGTTGATGGACTCCCCGTGGTAGAGAGTGAAGACGGGGAAGAAAGGCTGGTTGTCTTTCAAAATCCGGTCATTGATGGCTTTGAGCCGAACTCGTCCATTGCTCGTTGCTTCTGGTTCGAGAATGAGTTCACTGGGGCGTACAATCGGACCGTAAGAAACATCGTCAATTTGCAAACCTGAGTCACCTTGACGAAGTGAGAAGACGAGAGAAATCTGATCGACGTACATTTCTCTTGTGTCGATTTTGATACGACTCCCTTGCGATGCAAATCGTGCTCTGGCGAGAATCAGTTGCTTATTGATTGCTGCTTCGGTTGTCCCGCATTCCAGTCGCTGCCACTGGTTCGTCTCTGTGCACCTTGAACCTGGCAGTTCCAGAAAAAGCGGCTGACCTGTCCGAGGATCAATTTGATGCGGCAATCGAAGACGTAGGCTCAAACGTGCTTCCAAGAAGGAGGCTCGTAGCCAGAGTGAGGCTTTCAGCTCCTCGATCGCGCGACTGGGGGCAACATCCAGAACCAGTCGTTGTCCTTCAACCTGTTGTGACGACTTGAAGATCAATTGTTCACACCGCTTACCGGAATGCCGGTCATAGTCGATGTTCTCGTGGGAGGTTAAACGATCAGCGAGAGTTGGGTTTGCGGTCCGCCAGAATGTCTGCCCCTTCTCAAAATCCAATTCAAAGTGAGTCTGCTGAGTGTTGGACTGTGGAGGCTGTCCCAGAGCCGAATTCGTGAATTCGCCTGCGGCTGGCGGAATTGTCAGCAGGGCGATGATCCAAAAACGCAACATGAGCAGAAAAGCCCTTTTATGAATCCAGCGGTCACAATTGGTACAACTCCCTGGTCTTTTCCAGATTAACCGCCGATTCTGGAAGTTTTGGTGATGTCGCTTGTGTTTGGTAGTTGCGTTTTGGCAACATGGTCCTGAGAAGTGAATGTTCTCAAAAAACAACATACTTCCATCGCAACCGCTCACAGACGTTTTGTCCTCAATCGGGAGCCGACGTCTTTGATTCGAAATTCGTATTCGGGAAAAGACAGAAGTTATCATGCAAAATTCACAACGTTTTCCAGAGTCCTCTGCTGACGAACTTCCTCGTGAATTTGTCGAGTTAGGGAAGAAAATTGCAGCCCTGCCGGAAGAGCATTACCGCGAACTCGAACATTCCTATTCTCAAGTCGTCGATTGCGTTCGCCGTCGACGACGTATTTTGAATCTCGTACAAGAGGCATTGTCTCAACTTCGTCTCGATCTGAAGTACTTAATGTTCGATCTTGATATCACACGACAGGAACGCGATTTACTTCGAACACAAATCGACGATTACGGTTCCGAGGATACGAGCGGCGATTGGTCCTGAAAAGTTTTCTAAGTTGTACAGACATTTCTGTTTGTGCAGATCCGTGAATCAATTGGTTCCACCAGAATCAAATCTAGCGGGCTGACTTCTTTCTGCACTGGTCTGTTGAATTTTTGATTCCTGACCCCATATGAGAATTGGAACCTTGATTATTGAGTAATCTGGGTCATCTGTCTCGATGGTCAAAACTGCTGTTTTGCGACCGGGCGGAACATTTTCCGGGATGTCAATTCGGATAGGCGTTCGCGAGGTCTGATCCTCGACGATTTTGGTTCCTAATGTCACTGAGGCGAACTCCGTCGGGCAAATCACATTAGTGATCGTTAAATTTCGACCACGGTGATCTGCGACAATGATCTCGCGAAAATCGGCGCTGCCATCCAATTGGTAAAAATAAACTTCCGCAGGCGTGACAGAAACTTTCTTTTCTGGAATCGACAACTTGAATGAGACGAGTCGCTCCTTCGGCTCTCCGTCGTCGTACTTCACCTTGACTGTGTAATTCTTCGGACCAGGGGTTTCATTAGCTGTTTTCACCGAGACGTAGAACCGTCCGTGTTCTCCAGGTTCATAGACTTTTTTGTCGTCGTAAAGTCGAGGTGCCAGGCACCCACAGCTCGGTTCAAGTTTGACAATTTCAATCGGTGTTTTTCCGGAGTTGAAGAAGTCAAAGTGAGCCGGAACAACTCCTGTCGGAGGGACTTCTGGCAGGTGAACTGCGTACTGCGAGAAGATCAGGGGTTCCCGCTCAATCTGACCAACGACCGGTCGACCGACGGGACTTTGCTGAGTCAGTAGCCCTGCAAGAAGAGCAGGAATACAGCCGGCTAAGACCATCGCAACAACGAAATATGGGGCGGATCGAACCGCTGGCTGTTCTTCCATGAACACTTTCCTAGAGCTGAACTCCTTTGTCTCAAGGGGTTTCTATTCGAAACAACCGTTTTGGGACAAGATGGCTTCTCGAAATGCTGACCGGGCAAACAAGTGGCCGAGGTGCAAACTTCTCCAAAATCCCTCAATTCGGCTGCTGTTTGATTGGACGGGCTACGTAGGATAGACTACATACGAGGGATATGTGGGCTGAATGCCTCAGATGGATTTTACACCCCAAAGTAGACAAAGCCACTTCGCTGGATGGAAGTGGACGATAAACAAAAATAGGTGTTTTGCACATTCAATGACGTGTGTGCAAAACACCAACCTAAATTTTACGGTGAAAAGTATGCGTCGACACATCACTTGGACTGTTTGCAGTTGTGCAATCATCATTTGGGCGGGAACTCAATCCTGGGCTTTCCAAGACGATAATCCAGATCCGGTCGGTCTCAACGGCATTCTCACCGCTTATGCACCCGATGGACTCACGGAAGATGATTTCGCCGAACTTGAAGAGTCGATTGACGAGACTTGGAAGAGTTGGATCAATGAGACTGGAGTACTCGTCAAAAGTTTCTACGAAGAAGAGAAACCAACAGTTGCAGCCCAGCAAGAGGCAGTTCAAAAGTTGCGGGCGAAGCTGAACACGATCGAGAGAGCGCTCAAGGACCGCCGTTATCGGTCGGTTCATGATGAGATCAGTGACCTCTACCTGAAACTCTCACCACAAGTCGATATGGCAGAAGCAGTGCTGAGTACGCTTTCCATCACTAAAGAAGATGCACTGAAAGCAAGAGTCGCACCATCTCGGAATCAATTGAAAAATGCCGTCGCGAATTTCCGCTCAGACATGAATAAAGTTAAGGGAGGACAGCCTTGGCTGAAATGGGCGATGGTCGGAACGCTCCGTGACTTTGACTCTGCGAATCCTGAATCCATCGAAGCTGTCAAAACGGTTAAAGCAAAACTTGAAAAACGTGAATCATTTGATGAAAGCGTCAAGGAGTTCCTGAGTCGGGATTCGTTTCTCACTCTCGAAGATGCTTTGGCAGCAGTTCAGTCAGCAATGAAAACCACGGACGCCGTCAGCCCGGCTCAACTTCGCGAAGAGATCACGGCATTGCTTGACGCGGTTGCAGACTTCAGTGACGACCCCAGTGCTAAAAGTGAAGCAGCGCTGCGATCACAGATTGCGAAGGTTCGAAGTTCTGCTCCAGATGGTGGAGCAGCACTTGGAGGCGTCTTTAACAAACATTACCTGAACTACAATCTTCGCGTTGTTGTTTCAGAAGGGTTTTTGAATCGGATTGCTGGAGACGTTCGACGTGAGTCATCCAGGATTAACGACTCCGCTCTTGGTGCCAGGATCGTCGGAAATCAAACTTCTGATGTGACTGCGAGTGTTGATATTCAGCCAAGCCAGAACAATGCCCGTTTCAACATTGTCCTCAACGGTGTGGTTTCCACGAGTTCAATGGCATACGCAAGCCAAGCAACCATCCGCACTGTCGGTCGCCACACGTTCAATGCATCCAAGTCAGTCACCTTCGATGGGACCAGCTTTCAGACCGAGCCAGCGCGTGTGAGCGTTCGGGCAAACAATCAACCAGTCGGTGCGAGCACTCGCTACAGTGGCAGGTTGTTTGGGAGAATGGCGGAAGGCATTGCCATGGATGAAGCAAATAATCGTCGTGGACAGGCGAATTCTTACACGCAACGAAGTATCCGCGACGAAGTCGGACCAAAATTCAACACGGAAGTCGATTCGAAATTCTCTGATGCTTCAATGGAACTTCAAAACCGCCTCTATGGTCCGCTTCGTGAATACGGCTTGTATCCCGATGCAATGAGCTATACCAGTACCAGCAATGCGATTCACGTTCGCACACGTCTTTCCGGTGAAAACGAAATCGGTGGTGGACAGGCGGCGCCTGGAGCAACGGCACCTGGCAAAGGTTTAATGGTGCAAATTCACGAGAGCCTGTTGACGAATGGCAGTAACCGTCTTGACCTCGGAACTGAGGGCAAGTTGAAGATGAGCGAAGGCGACTTGCGTGCTCTCATCGAAGAACGGTTAAGTAAAATCATGGATCGCGAAGTGAGTCTTAACGATTCCGAAAAAGAAGGTGACGGCAAAGAAATTACGTTTATCTTCGATCAACCGAATCCTATTCGTTTCGTGATCGACGATGGGGAAGTTGTCTTGCTTCTGCGTGCTGGACTCGACCGCGAAGGTGATGATATTCCAACGCAAATCATTACTGTTCCGCTCATTCCAACTGTTGCTGGAGACAAAATTCTTCTCAATCGTGGAAACGTCGGTGTCAAACCTGTCAAACGCCCAAAGAGTGTTGCTGAGCAAGTTGCTCGCGCAAACGTGATGCGTCAGAACATCCAAAAGGCTCTTCCTGAGAAAGAATTCGACGCCTCATTCGAAGTCGAACAGGACGAGAAAAAAATCTCAATGAACATCACTTCCATCGATGCCGACAACGGCTGGTTATCCATCGTCCTTGAGTAAATCGGAAATCGGTGTTCCAGCGTACTTATTCCAAAACGCCTCGCACCTTGCGAGGCGTCTTTTATTACTGCTCGACAGTTCATCCTCTCTCAAATTCAATTCCGTCTTGGTCTTCTCTTGGGACTCGCGTACAATTCTCCAATCCTGACATGTCAGGGATGTGAGACGAACAGAGAAATTGGCGACTGATAGGGAAAACGGAATGAACTACTTCGTGCGGCGACCTTGGGATCTTTCTCAGAAACACATTACTGAAGAGTCAGTCTTTCATAACAAGCAAAAACGCCGCGAGTTCCTCAAGTCGATCGGCATCATTGCCGGGGCAGGCATCTCGGCCTCTCTGCTGGGATGTCAAAAGGCGACGTTGGAAGAAATTGACGCAGCCGGTGCAGTCGAGGAAGGGAAGCAGAACTATCCATTCCCGCGTAACGAAGAGTTTGAGTACGGGAGAACAGAGACCGCCCGACGTGACGCCGCTGAGTACACGAATTTCTACGAGTTCTCAACGACCAAACAGGTGTTCCGGTACATCGACCAATTTGATCCAACTCCCTGGAAGTTCACGGTCGAAGGCTTGTGCCGCAATCCGATGACCTTCGATATCGATGACCTCTACGACAAAACCAAGTTTACTCTGGAAGAACGCGCCTACCGGCACCGCTGTGTCGAGACCTGGGCAATGTGTGTCCCCTGGACAGGTTTCCCGATGAGTGACCTGTTGTCAAAAGTCGACCCATTGCCAGCGGCGAAGTACGTTCAGATGGACACGTTCATGAACGTCGAGCAGGCTCCTGCTCAGGAAGACGCTAGTTTTTCGTGGCCCTATTCAGAATCGATTACGATTGAAGAGGCCATGAATCCGCTGGCGTTGATCGCGACCGGAATTTACGGCAAGCCGCTTCCAAAGCAGCACGGCGCTCCGGTTCGACTCGTCATTCCCTGGAAGTACGGATTCAAAAG
>JAJDEL010000814.1 GCA_029259835.1 Planctomicrobium sp.
CAAGCCACAAACGATCACCGTCAGAAAAATTCCGACCCGCGACGCAGCAGGGATCCATAATCTCAATCCAGCCATCCTTGTTTCCTCTATGCTTCAATGCAAATCGTTCACTCTTGGTAAAGATTATCGCCGATTCTTCGAAAAGGTTCTGTGAAACAGCACACAGGCACAACGAATTGTTACTGAGTCTTAAGAATCGAAGGGGGTTTTTCACCAGGACACGGAGAGAACGGTAGGCATGTTTTCATAGTGAGGAACTTCAGGAGATAAAATTAAGGCTATTGGTAGCGAGAAGACGCCTCATGAATGGATTGAATTCATCAGACACAGGGCACTAAGGCAGGCTCTTTTCATTCTCAACTCTTGACATGGTTGGCGTCTGCTCAAGTCTTTGATACCGTTCGGGTTCCGAGAGTTTGTTCCGAATGTGCAATGAGATCATTTCAGAGAAGAATCAGTATATGAGCAACGAGTCAGTAAACATTGGAATCATTGGCCTTGGGTTTATGGGGATGACCCATTTTGAGGCGTCGAAAAAAGTGAAAGGAGCAAAAGTTGTTGCTTTCTCCACGCGGAACGAAAAAAAAATCGCAGGCGACTGGTCCAGCATTCAGGGGAATTTCGGCCCGCGTGGAAGCGAGACGACCGATTTGAAAGGCGTTACCGGGTATGCAGATTTTCACGAACTGCTCGCGAACCCTGAGATCGATCTAGTACACGTCTGCCTGCCGACTGGTCAGCATGAATCGGTCGCAATCGCAGCTCTGGAAGCAGGTAAGAACGTCCTCGTCGAAAAACCAATTGCGATAGAAATGGAGGCTGCCGAACGAATGCTCGCGGCGGCAGAGAAGGCTGGCAAGCTGTTGATGGTCGCTCAGGTACTACCGTTCTTCCCAGAATTCCGCTGGGCACGTGAAGCGGTTGAAAGTGGTCGATATGGGAAATTACAGGCGGCGGCATTTCGTCGCGTGATTGCTCCGCCTGATTGGTCGTCTTCAATCAAAGACTTTCAGAAGCTGGGTGGCTGGGGAATTGATCTTCACATCCATGACAATCATTACGTTGGTTTGCTATGTGGTGTGCCTGCGAAGGTTTTCTCGCGCGGTTTGCTCCGCGAGGGATTCGTGAATCACGTTTGCACACAGTACCTCTACGACGACCCAGACCTCACTGTCAGTTGTATCAGCGGTGGGATTGCTGCTGGGCAGTTGAAGTTTGCACACAGTTTTGAATTGATACTGGAGCAGGCAACGATTCAATTCGACTGCGGAACCTACGGCGACGACTGGATTGTGAATCGACCGTTAACTTTGATTCCCGACGAAGGACCGATTGAAACACCTGATGCCGGTGGAAGTGGCGAATGGTGTGCGGCATTCACGGAAGAAATTCAGGCCGCTGTTGATGGCGTCATCGCTGATAAGGCACCGGTTGTCTTGTCAGGCAAACTGGCGTGCGATGCGTTGAAGCTTTGTTACGCGGAAGCGGAGAGTATTAAAACTGCCGCAGTCGCGGATGTTTAGAGATTAGAGAAGCATGTCAACTGGGACTCGTCCAGCAATTTCAGAATCCGGCATCAAGCGTGGTGCTGGGTTACGCAAAAGGCTAGAGCACTTTTCGTATAGGTATTCGCGTTTTGCCTCGTGGAAGTCAGCGTTTTCACTGATGAAAACCGTTTTCCGCGGGCACAGGAAAGAGCAATCTGCTCTAACCCAGCCTACAAGAAGAACTGATGTGGCAAGAGTATTTGGATTATTTATTTCGGTTAAGCTGTATTGAATTATTTTTCGTACGAATCATAAATTGATGGATCAATGAAGCGCACCGTTCCGTTATTGATTACAGCCATTTCCGGCTTTGTCTTGATCGTCTCCTTCTTCCTTCCTGCGATTCAGGAGTGGGGAGAGAAAGCGGCACTCTGGTTCGATATTCTTGCATCTATTGCATTCATCCTCGGTGGCGGGAATCTACTGAAGCTGCATCTGAAGACGATGAGCGACAAGAAATCCGGCTGGGGTTATTCCGCGGTGACGATTGTTGCGTTCCTGCTGACACTGGCGTTTGGTCTCTTCAAGTTTGGAAGCATCCCGACGCCGAATACCGAATTTTACGGGACAACGTTTGCCGCACTGCCACTCTCGGAACTGCCGGAGTATCGAGTTGCTGGCACGATTCCAGATCGAGCAGACGATGAACCGCTGCCGACGTCGGTGCGTTACCAACTTCGAGAGGAAGACGGACATCTGGTTTTTCAAGGCTGGATGACAAAAGATCAGAAAGAGGACTTGCTGAAACACCAGAAGACACTCGCCTGGCAATGTCAGGTCGAACAACTCTTCAAGGAGTCTCGTCCGGAAAAATTTGTCGATAAAATTGAATACCGAGTGATGCACGGGGCGCTGTCTGTCAAGGGAATTCTGACAGAGGAATTGAAGACGCTTCTCGCAGAAACGTTGAAAAAATCTGAAACGTCGGAACGTGCCATCGCAAAGATTGAAGAAGAGTCGCACAGGCAAACAGCGATTGAAGTCGCTTCAATTCCAGAATCGTTCAAAATCCCGGACGATGCCAAGGAGCAGGTCAGTTTGGACGACTATCGCCTGGCAATCGTGGGGCCAATGACGACCAAACTCAGAGACAAGATCTCAAAGAAGTGGGCAGGTTTCGAGCCGGCGATGCCTTTGACTTCGCAGCAGGAACAAGATCTGCTGGCTGAGATCGAAGACCGAGGAGGCTCACTGAGCGTTGAACAGCGAGACGTCTTTCAAAAATTCTTTGCTGCAGAATGGTCGGCAGATGCTCTTGTGGTTGCGATTAACTCTGCGGGGATTCTGGCAGCTGAAGACAAGTCAGCATGTGAACTTCTGGGTGAACAATCCGCAGGCATTGAGGATCTCGTCCTTAAAAAGAAAGCTCCCGATCCGGTTCTCTTGAACGACGATCAGAAGCAGGCTGTTGCGATTTTTGTCGAACAACCTGGGCAAAGCGTCGAGGAGCTCAATATTGAATTGGAAGCACTAGGAACACTGACCGAGAAGCAACAGGGGGCCACTGGTGAATTTGTGGACGCTCTACCACGACAAGCGGACGTGTTGAAGTCGCTTGGGATTCAACTGATGAAGGTCGGTAAGTTGAGTTCCGCCCAGCGGGAGTTTCTTTTCACTCCGGTTGTCGAGCAGTATGCGTGGCGGACCGAAGTGGGGAGATTGTTTGTTGCAGCACATCAGGTCAAATACTCGTGGTCGGGAAGTTACACGAGTCATGGAAACCCGTTCTGGTGGGTTTATGAGTACATATTTCAGCCTTTGATGACGACAACCTTTGCAATGCTTGCGTTCTACGTTGCTTCCGCGGCGTTTCGAGCTTTTCGAGCCAAGAACCTGGAAGCGACACTTCTACTGGTAACGGCATTCATCGTTTTGCTGGGGCGGACTTATCTTGGTGTCCAGTTGACTGCCTGGGTGCCAGATGCGATGTCTGCTCTGAAAATTGATCAAATGACGGTCTACATCATGAAAATCTTCAATACAGCCGGAAATCGGGCGATTATGATCGGAATTGCCTTGGGAATTGCCTCAACCAGCCTGAAGGTCTTGCTTGGTATCGACCGATCTTACCTAGGGTCAAAAGACGATTGATCTTGCGAAAAATCGACTGTGTGACAGAGATGGTCTTTAACAGACTATACAAGCTGTCTATAATCGATGGACGAGTACAATTTCCTTATTTTGTTTCTGTTCGTCCTTTCAAGGCGAAGGAGAAGGCTACGATGGTTATCATTACTGAAAAAGCTGCATCTGAAATCAAACGCGTCATCAGCGAGCAAAACATGCCAGAGACGACAGTCGTTCGTGTTGGTGTTTCTGGTGGTGGGTGTTCCGGGTTCCAATACAAGTTCGGCTTTGACGAAGTCGCCGACGCGGAAAACGATCACGTAGCAGAACAGCATGGCCTGCAAGTCGCTGTTCAAAAGAACCATGACCTGCACCTCGATGGTACGACTGTCGACTTCTACGAAGGCCTCGAAAAACGAGGATTCACCTTCGAAAACCCAAACGTAAGTCGCTCTTGTGGTTGCGGGAGTAGCTTCTCTGTTTAATACGTAGATGCCTCAAAACGACATTCAATGACGCATGGTTAGGGGAATCTGACTGTGCGTTTTTTTTATTCGTTGACGCTGGACGCTACTTCGTCGTCCCTGAATAATTGGTTTGGTACTTGCATGCTGAGGTGGATTTGGATTTCGGGTTGGTTAGAATTGCAAGGGAATGGTTGACTGGATGTCAAAAGCTTGCAATTTGGAACAGTTTTCAGGCGAACATGGAT
>JAJDEL010000815.1 GCA_029259835.1 Planctomicrobium sp.
TCGTGATGACGGTTTCCTGTTCACACAGACGAAAATGCCTACACCATCCAATGGATGTGAGTCACGTTCTCACAACCGATTGAATCTTATCTGTGTCTCCATCCCGACTTAGTAAATGATTGTCTTTGTTCACATTCTGAACTGGGATTAAAAATCGACGGCGAATCGCGTTCCCAGTAAGAAGAAGTGACCAGGGTCGAACCCACCAACATCAAAGTGCTCACGAATTTCTCCGTATGAGGCATTAAATTGCAACCGTGAGTGTGGTGTCCACCACCAGTTCATGGCCGCTGTCCAAGATTCTCCGATACCACCGAGGACATTGTCATCAGAAAGGTCAAGATAGTCGTAGCGTAATGCGACGTTCCAGGCTCCCCACCCAGAACTCACACCACCACAACAGTTGTCAACCAGAAAGAAGTTCTCAAAGGGCTTCACACGTCCAATGGTTCCCGATTTTCTGTCGTAAGGAATATGTTCACCAGTCAGGAAGTAAGAGAGAAAGACGTACCCGCCATGGAACTGAAGATCGGCACCACCTTCCCGCTGTAGCCAGTTATGTTGATACTCACTAACGAGTTGAAACGGACCGTGATTAAAAATGGTTTCAAGTGCGAGTACCTCGTACGTTTCAGCGTCATCGATCGGCCCAGTGTTCAGCCATCGAGTATTGGACCGTGTACTCATGCGAGTCCGAAACCTCGCTTCATTAGCGTTTGAACCGATGGCGTTACTGTCACCATCTGGTCGTGCCACCATCCCAGCCAAACCCCAGTGAAAATATCCTCGCCCACCAGAAGTTTCGTCATACCAGGGGCTTCCTGCAACTCGAGCGTTCAAGCTCATCTGGGTTGAATTTCCCCTCGTGGTTCCATCAAAAGTAATATTCTTTAGGAAGTATGCCCCGTAACGCCAGTTGAAACTTTCGTCGTCCGTGTGACCATTAATTGCAATTCCCGGTCGCCGTGCATCTTCGTTGAATGTCTCGACAACAAGCGGGCGTTCCGTAAAGACGTTCAGACGAGAACTGTTGAGATGATCAAGCCCTAGCGGACGTTTTTGATTTCCGATCAAGAGTTGTTGGTTGAATGGCAGTTCTTTGAATCCAAGATAGACATCCTTAATCGAACCATCCGCAGGGTCTGCAAAGTCAATTTGCATCCGCCAGAGCATCGTTTCGAAGATGTCTCCCTTCATTTCTAGACGAATGCGCCGAAAGGCAGCACGATTTTCTGGAGGTGCTCCAAAGTTGGGACTCGCTGCGACGGGATGCTCGAAGAAACCGATTCCTTCTGACGCATTTGGAAATGCCCAGTAGTCCGCATGGATGCGTCCGCCGATTTTGAAGGTCGGTTTCTTGGCGGCATCGGACTTCTTTTTCTGTTCCGCGGCATTGAATTTCGCCCAGCCTGCTTCAAGAGATCCAAGCCGCTCTACGAAGTCATTCGACGTCGTAGCAGTCTCTTCAAACGCAGCCAATTCTTCTCGCCCAAAGACGCCATCGACTGCGAGTGGCAGAGTCGATTCTGAAACCGGCAATTGTGCAGGTTCCTGAACAGGTTTCGGAAATGGCTTGACCTGATTCTGTTGAACTCGCACTTTGGAGAGTTCAGAGCTGAGAGTTTGGATCTGCTTTTCGGCAGATTCGAGGCGCTTAATGAGTGCCTGAACTTGTGAGTCAAGTTGTGGTTGGTCTTCGGCAAAACCAATTCCAGCCACTGCGAGACCGGCAGTAACTGCCAGTGCGGTAATTATATTACTTTTAAAGAGTCGCATCTTCATCATTTTCGTCTCAATTCCATTCAATGCCCAGGCGGCAAAACCGTGACAATCGGTCTATTGAATAGAATCGGACCAACAGGACTCAAATACCTAACCGGACCTGACTTCTTCACTCCTTCTTAACAGAAAAAGGTCGGGTGAGTCCGATTAGGTAAACTGTAAGGCCCAATGTGGCTGAGCAAACACGAGATGAACTCAAGAAACAGCAACACCTTTGTCTTTCTTAAGCAATCAACTCCGGTATCACTTCTCCGCCGAACTGGCTCATTTGTTTGAAGCGACCACCATGGAAATAAGTGAGTTTATTGTCATCGAGACCGAGCAGTTTGAGCAAGGTGATGTGCAGGTCGCGGATGTGGTGAACGTTTTCGACTGCCTGGGCGCCGGTTTCGTCTGTCGCGCCGATAGTGTGTCCAGCATTGACTCCTCCGCCTGCCATCCAAATCGTCATCGCCTTCGGATTGTGATCACGACCATAGGCTGTTCCTCCACGGACACCGTTGTCGGGAGACCGACCAAATTCGCCGCACCAGACGACGAGCGTTTTCTCTAACAGACCACGCTGTTTCAAATCGGAGAGTAATCCTGCTATCGGCTGATCGACACGCCGAACGAGATTCCCGTGCGCGCGTTCGATGTAGTCGTGTGAATCCCAGGAACCGGCATAGAGTTGAACGAAGCGCACGCCGTTCTCGACCATTTTCCTGGCAAGCAAACATTTCTTACCGAAAGCATCTGTTGGCTCTTTTCCGATCCCATACAGATCTTGTGTTTTCCGGTCCTCTTTGCTGAGATCAACCAGTTCAGGAACTTCCGTTTGCATTCGAAATGCGAGTTCGTATGCGTCCATTCGAGCGGAAAGTTCGTCGTGTTCGGGATGCAGAATCTGGTGCTGCTGATTCAAAGCACCAAGTAAATCCAAGTTCTCTCTTTGATGCTCTCGCGTCACATGCGGCATCGGTAACAAGTCGAGGATTGGTGCTCCTTTTGACCGCAAAGGTGTTCCTTGAAAGTACGCTGGCAAAAATCCATTTCCCCAATTCGCGGCACCACCTTGCGGAAATGACACCTCCGGAAGAACGACGAAACCTGGGAAGTTTTGATTGGCGGAACCGAGACCATACGTGACCCACGACCCCATTGCCGGATCGCCACCAAAGCGGTTCCCGGAATTTAATTGGTACATTGCTGTCGGATGATTGACCGAGTCAACCTGACAGCCTCTGTAGAAACAAATATCGTCAACATTCTTTGCCAGATGCGTCCAATTCGTGGCGATTTCTGCACCACTTTCGCCTTGCTTCTGAAAGGAGAACGGACTCTGTACGTAGTAGCGTTTGCCGGATTCCATTGCCGACTTCATTTCGCCAGCACGCTGAAATTCTTTCAGATGCAGTTTCTTCAGTGCCGGTTTGGGATCGAATGTGTCAATGTGCGACGGTCCCCCTTCCATCGTCAGGAAGATGCAATGCCCCGCCTTGGATGCGAAGTGGCCCTGTTTTGGAGAGAGCGGACCTTCGGATGATTTCGATTTC
>JAJDEL010000816.1 GCA_029259835.1 Planctomicrobium sp.
CAGCGACGACAAATCGTGCTCGTCCGCGCATGCCTGTCCGTAGAGCGTCTGGCTCGCCAGTGAACTGGACAATCGCCTGATAGACTGGCGTTGTCAGTTTCTCCCGGCCTTGAGAATCCGAGACGGTCGGCAGTGGTCCACCAAATTTATTGGAGAGAGAACGTGGGGCGAATTCGAGTTCCCGATCTGAAAATTCCGAGACTGTTCCTGCCCAGACTTTCTCTGGGAGCAGTTCGAATTTCATCCTCACTTCATCACCAATCGCAATGTCGGCAAGATCGATCTGCTCGATCATGAGAATGCTTTGAAAAGTGTCGGTCGGTGCGATGCTGCAAACATGAGTTCGCTCATCGAAGTACGCGCCGATCGCGCGCTCTTCAATAGGTGTTCCATACCAGGTCGATAGATGTTTTTTTCTTTCACCGAGACTTGGGGGCGGAACCGTCGGTGGAGCGATAATCTTACCTGCAATCGGAGCAATGAGTTGAGTACGACTCAGCTGCTCATGAACATCCACAATCTGTTCTTTGACTGTATCCAGTGATTTCTCGGCAAGTTGCTTTCCATCCGGGTCACTCAACTCTCGATACATTTCCGGATCGAAAGTTCTCACAATGCGTTCTATTTCCAGGTCATCACGCCTGTCATTGAGTTCTGGATTGCGGAGCGTGAGCAACGGTGCTTGAGCTTCAATGAATTCGCCCGCGCGGACGTCAACGTGCTCCACAAAACCGGGCAACGTGGTGTAGACGTGTTCGATGTCGACAGGTTCGACATAAAAGCCTGCTTCGTCGTACCAGGGGAATGGGACGAAGAAGATGATCGCGAAAAAAGCGATCAACAACGTGGTGCTGATCGTCATTTTTAATTTACTCATCGGATCTTGTTTAGGGACACTGAGCATCTTGTAGAACTTGAATCCGAGACTAAAGAAAATCGAGAGCAGCGAGCCGACAGCCAGCATGATACCAAGACTTTGAAGATTGTAAGGCTTCAAAACTGTATACAGAAAAATTGTGATCGCAAACAGCACAAACCAACGGTAGAGAGCAGATGCAATTGCGAATAGCACGAACCAAAAGTGCCCAGAGGTCGGCATGAATGGATCATCCTGAGCTTCAATTCCAAAGCCCCACCAAGCGAGAGTTTGCGAGAGAATCTTGGTCGCCTTGGCACGCAGATTTGGAATCTCCAACCAGTCTGCCATCATGTAGTATCCGTCATACCTCAGCAGGGGATTCGCATTGAAGATGACGGTTGTCACCGTGGAGACAAAGAAGATATTCAACGCAAGGTGGTTGATGATTCCAGGTTGAGTATTGTACCAAACAAAAATTGCAACCGCAGCAAGAATTAATTCGTAATACATTCCAGCGGCACCGATAACGATTCGCTGCCACTTACTTTTGAGCATCCACGAATCGGAAACATCGCAGTAAAGCGTCGGGCTTAAGACAAGGAGCATGATCCCCATTGAATGGCACTCTGCTCCAAAGTGCTTGCAGGCGATGCCATGCCCGAATTCGTGGAGGACTTTTGCAAATGCCAAGGTTGCCCAGAGGTACATCAGGTTCGGCCAACCGAAAAATTGTTGAAACTCCGGAAGTCGCTGTCTGATTTCACTGAAGTGTATTGCGATGAACAGCCATGAGGCAACCACAATCAATCCAGAGAACCCGGCAGCCCTCTTGGAAAATGTCCAGCCGAGCCAAGGCTCCATCCGCTGCAATGTTCTCTCTGGATCCCAGCCGGGCAATTTCAGAAACAAAGGGTTGAGTAATGTTTGCCGTACCTTCTTCCAACGTTCTTTTTCCAATCGACGGCGAAGGTGCTCACCTTGTCCGAGACGATCATTGAAGAGCAATCCTTTTTCTTGCAGATCGAGAACCGATTTCTGAACGTCGGCAGTTGTCAGTTCAAGAGTTGGAAATCGCAGTAGCAAACTGTCGCGGAGCCCCTCCAGAGTCAATCGACCATCGAGTAGAAGCAAGATCTCGAATTGTTCTGGCTGGAGCCGAAAGTATTTCAGCCCGACCGGATCTTTCACGACAGGGAACGGAACCTCCTTGTAGTGAATTTGAGCGATCTCAAGATCCGCGCGTCTTCGCAGCGGAATCGGTCGATGTGAAGACGAAACAAGTGAATCGCCCGGTGCTTGCTCTTGCATGTCAATTTCTCCGCAAGCTCGCTACGGAGTTGAATTTTTGTTCGGTTTCGGCTTTTTTTCTCCTTCGGGAAGAATCGTCATCGAAGCGGGAATTCCTTCTCGATAGCGACCACTTCGATTATCGACTTCCGCCCAGACTCGGACTACTCCAGAAAGCGTTTGAACCGAAACATCAACAAATCCGAGAGTCCCTGTTTCAGTGACTTGTTCAGATTTCCCTCCGCTCTTTGGGATCGAAAATGTCACCCGAACAGGCATTCCCTTTTCGACGAGCGCTGAATCGGCGACACGGACGTAACCTTCAATTCTCATTGAGTCGGTATTCACGATCTGGATAATTGATTCACTCTGCTGGACACCTTCGCCTTCACGTTTAAAAACACGCGTGATGTGTCCATCCATTTTGGAGATGACCCAGTAAGATTGAAGTTCGGCTTGTGCCTGCTCTTGCAGTAGTTCAGTCAATCGTCGTTCGTGCTTTGCCGCGTCAATTTCTAACAGAGCCGCTTCGGCGTTCAGTCGCAGTCTGGTCATATGAGTCGGCGGAAAGGCTGGGTTTGAAGAAGAGGAAATTTGGTTCGCTTCGACTGCGGCATCGTATTCAGCGGCAGCAGCTAAAGCTGCTTTTTGAGCAACGAGTATCTGAGTATCATACTCTGCCCGGGCTAGTGCGACTTTCAGGGTCGCTCGCGGAACGTCGTCAAGGT
>JAJDEL010000817.1 GCA_029259835.1 Planctomicrobium sp.
CAGCCGATGTCTTCGCGGCCCGGTATTCGCAATCAGTCGCGGTTTTATTTTGCGTGTTTGGTCTGGCAAAGTTTGTCGTCACGATTGGAAACATGCTCAAAGGCTCCGGGGAAGTCATTGAGGCATCCACCGGAGGGGCGATTTCATCGGAAACGTTGATTGTCGTAATGTCCGTCTTGTTCGTCACGTATGGACTCGCTGGTGGCTTGCGGGCTGCGATTATCACCGACTTCATCCAAGGGATCCTGACGATACTCTTCTCGTTCCTTTTACTTCCTGTCGTGCTGAATGCCGTCGGTGGACTCTCCGGGATGAAGGAGTCGTTTAAGGTTCTCGCACCAGACAAAGACATGCTCTCGCTCGTCACGCCCGGAGACATTGGAATTTTCTATATCGGGATGATTGCGTTCAATTCGTTGCTCAGTGTGACCGTGCAACCACACAATATGGGAACTTGTGGAGCCGGGCGAACGGAAATCGATGGTGCGATCGGCTTCATGGGCGGTACGTTTCTCAAGCGCATCTGCACTGTCGCCTGGTGCTTGACCGGTCTGGCTGCGTTCGTACATTACAAAGGAATCGCCGCAGATCCGGATCAGGTTTACGGATTGATGGCCTCTGAGTTTCTGCCGCAAATTCTGCCGGGCTTGCTCGGTCTGTTTCTCGCTGGATTACTTGCGACGGTGATGGGATCGTG
Organism: Planctomicrobium sp.; assembly: GCA_029259835.1. Classification (GTDB taxonomy): domain Bacteria; phylum Planctomycetota; class Planctomycetia; order Planctomycetales; family Planctomycetaceae; genus Thalassoglobus. The sequence goes on from JAJDEL010000817.1 coordinate 698, forward strand.
CGACTCATTCATGATTGCCGCTTCTGGTTTAGTCACAGAAAACTTCTATCGCCCGATGTTCCCGAATCGTAGCGAACGTCATTACCTTTGGATCGCTCGCGCTTCAGGTCTCATCGTTGTCGCCGTTGCGATTGGCTACGCCTATTGGCTCAGTGGAGTGATCGAGGGCCTGGAAATTCACTGGAAACTCAACGCCGTGATGGCTCCGGCATTTTGGCTTGGAGTCTTTTGGCGCGGCGCAACGACCGCTGGTGCCTGGACCGCAACCCTCTGCACCGCCTTCATGTGGTGGATCACAGGTCTTTCTTCAACAGCCACTGCCATTGTAGCTTTGCCGTTTGTAGGTTTTCTGGGTGTTGTCGTTGAGAAAAATGGCACTTTGATGGTCTCTCTCCCGTGGCAAATTTTGATGTATCTCACGGCAGGTTTCGTCGGTGGAATTCTGGTAAGCCTGTGGACCCGTAAGAACGACCCGAAACAACTCGAACGCTTCTACGAATTGATGCGAACTCCGGTTCAGGAAGATGAAGAAATCGAAACACCGTGCCGCCTCCCACGAGGGACAACGCCGGAACCGCGCCGTGTCTTCTTCCCTGAGACAACGCTTGAAATTCCAATTCCAACCTGGCGGGCAATGTCCGGATTCCTCGTCGGGTGGTTCCTCGTCTTCGCGATCATCGGCAGCGTCTGGCTGCTCATCGCATCATAGAAAATGGTGTGTTTGCCACTCGCACTTCAACCACGTAAACCCATCGTGTAGTTTGCGACGCACCCTAAATGTTGAATTCATCTCATCAACGAAATTTACAAATGAACTCACCTAACATTCTTCTCATCGTCGCAGACGGCATGCAGGCCGGTGTCGTCGATCCGGACCATCCTTGCATTACGCCGAATCTGGAATCGCTCGCTGATCGGGGCGTTCGTTTTAAAAATGCTCATACAACGTGTCCGACCTGTTCTCCGGCGCGTGGAAGCTTGATGACCGGACTGCTGCCGCATAATCATGGAGTCCTTGAAGTTGAGCATGGTCGCGACGAAGACCAAAGCGTGCTCCGGACCGAGCATCCGCATTTTGCGCAACGACTGTCAGAGGCTGGCTACCGAACCGGTTACTTCGGGAAATGGCACATCGAGCGAACTAACGACGTTGCAGCATTCGGCTGGCAAGAGAGTGTTGTGAAAGGAGCAGAGCACGTCAAAGGTTTGGGCATGGGGGATCGAGGGCCGTCGAGCGTTGTCGTTGACCAGGCACTCAAGGGAGAAGTTGAAGGGCCGCGCGGATACAAAACCGTTCTGCATTGGGGGGTGACCGACACGCCACTCTGCGAGAGATACCCTGGTTTGTCAGTATTGGATGCCGAGAAATTTCTCTCCAGTAGTCTGACAGGTTCGTCTCCCTGGTGTTGCTCCGTCAGTTTCTCTGAACCGAACGAAGCACTCATTGTCGGAAGAGAAACCTGGGACAAATACGCTGATCTGGATATTCCTCTTCCAGAGAACTTTGCGGACGATCTCTCTGACCGGCCGAATATGTATCAGCGGGAAAGACTGATTGGGAAAAACCTTTCCGAAGAGCATTGGCGAAATGCCCGCAAGTGTTACTTCGGACGAATTACCGAAATCGACTCGCTTCTCCCAAGCCTGTTGGCCCCCATCGAGCAGGCTGGACAGCTTGAAAACACGATCGTTATTTTCCTCGCTGACCATGGTCGTTACATTGGCGGTCACGGTTTCGATGCTCACAACTTCGGAGCATTTGAAGAGATTTACAACATCCCATTGATCATTGCCGGTCCTGAAATTTCTCAAGGGAAAAGATGCAACGCGCAGGTAACCATCGGCGATATCGGCGTCACGCTATGCGATCTCGGACAAGCAAAGCCGATAGAAGTTGCAGATTCAAAATCATTCAAACCGTTACTTCAGAAACCGAGTGCTGTTCCGCCGGAGTTCGGAACTGGCTACGCCGAATACCACGGAACGCGATTTCCATTGATGCAAAGAATTCTCTGGCAAGGGGACTGGAAGTTCGTCTTCAACGGCTTCGACTTCGACGAGTTGTACAACCTCAAAGACGACCCTCACGAAACTAAGAACCTCGCTCGTGACCCTGATCAACAACCACGCATCGAGTCAATGATGACCGAAGTCTGGAAACGCATCCGCGATACCGGCGACCGTGCAGTCTACGAATCTCACTATTTCTCCATGCGATTTGCCGCCGTTGGACCCGAGGCAGCAGATGAGGAGTTGGTCTGAGGTCAAAGCCTCACGACAACAATTGC
>JAJDEL010000818.1 GCA_029259835.1 Planctomicrobium sp.
CCCTCGCCCCAAACCGACTACTACTCCTTGCAAGCGGTTTTCGCTGGCGTCGATCATGCGGATCGAGCATTGCCTATGCCTGTCGAGCAAAAACGACAGTTGGTCGAAGTCGACAAACAGATCTTCTCCCTGGAACAAAAACTGGTGCAATTCATTCCAGAGAAGTCTGCATCAGGAACGCGACCAGCTGTGGTCGCTACGGGTAATGTTGAACAATTCAAACCAATCGAATCGAAATTCGTTCGCTTTACTATCACCAAAACAACAAGTTCACAACCGTGTCTCGATGAACTTGAAATCTTTGCGAACGGCAAAAACGTGGCACTTTCCAGTCTCGGTGGGAAAGCGACAAGTTCGAGCAACCTGCCCGGCTATGAGATTCATAAACTCGAGCATCTTAACGATGGGAAGTACGGAAACTCTCACAGCTGGATTTCGAATGAACCAGGCACTGGCTGGGTACAGATTGAGTTTCAGGGCATCCCAAAAATTGACCGCATCGAATGGGCACGCGATCGTGATGGTCGTTACTCAGATCGTCTCGCCACCGAATATGAGATATCTGCTTCTCTGGATGGTTCAACTTGGCAAGCGGTCGCCTCAAGCAAGGACCGGTTGCCTTACAAAGCAGGAAAACAAGTGAAGCCGACGTACAAGTTTGACGGCGTCTCGCCAGAGATCGCGAAGCGTGGACGTGCGTGGCTTAAAGATCTCAAAGCGTTGCAAGATCGACGAACCAAACTTGCAGAAACTCCGAAAGTTTACGCCGGAACATTCCATCAGCCGGGGCCGACACACCGTTTATATCGCGGCGAACCGAGCGCACCGCGTGAAGAAGTTGTTCCGGCAGCAATTCAATCTCTGACCGATTTAACGCTCCCTGCGGATGCTCCTGAAAGAGAACGACGTCTGGCGGTTGCCAGCTGGATTGCGAATCGTGATAACCCACTCACGGCTCGCGTGATGGTGAATCGCTTGTGGCAACATCACTTCGGAACCGGTCTTGTCGATACACCCAGCGATTTCGGCGGGAACGGAACCTTGCCGACGCATCCAGAATTGCTCGACTGGCTGGCAGCGGAATTCATCGACAGCGGTTGGTCGGTTAATCATATTCAAAAATTGATTTTAACGTCGAAATCCTGGCAACAGGATAGCCGTCCTCGCCCCAGTGCGATGGCTCTTGATGCCGCTTCGCGAATGTTGTGGCGGTTCTCTGGTCGACGACTCGAAGCGGAAGGAATTCGCGACAGTATGTTAGCCGTCACTGGTCAAATCGATCTCAAGATGGGTGGAGTCGGATTCAGTGCATTCAAAATCGATGCGGAGAACGTGCGACACTACTTCCCCAAAACTGATTTCGGACCGGCAGACTGGCGGCGGATGATCTACATGACAAAAGTCCGTCAGGAACGAGACGCTGTTTTCGGCGTGTTCGATTGCCCCGATTGCAGTCAGGTTGTTCCAGGGAGAAGTCGCTCCACAACACCATTGCAGGCACTCAACCTCCTCAACAGCCGCTTTGTTTTACAACAAGCTGATTTCCTTGTGAAGCGTCTTGAAAGCGAATCGAAAACGACCGAAGAGAAAATTACTCGCGCGTACGAACTTTGTTTTTCGCGTCAGCCAGATAAAGATGAAATCGAAACCGCGGTTGAATTCCTCAAACAGTCTGACTGGCAACAATTCGCACGAGCGATGTTAAACGCCAATGAGTTTGTTTTTATTCCGTAATAAAACCTCGACAAGAATGTTGAGCAGACAATTTTGTCTGCTCGCGATGTGAACATCATTGATTCACGCAGACAGAAATGTCTGTGCTACCTGACCACGGGCAGAAATACCCATGCGACCTGAGAGTTAACGACCATGTTCAAGCAGCAGCCCACTCGCCGGCAACTCCTGATCGACTCCGCCAACGGTCTCGGAGGAATCGCACTCGCAAGCATTTTGCACCAGCAAGGATTACTAGCAAGTGAGAAGAAACCGCTTCGACCTGTCATTGATAGTTCGCAGCCGTTCGGGTCTCGACAGCCTCACTTTCCGGCACGGGCGAAAAACGTGCTGATGATTTTCTGCTCCGGCGCGTGTAGTCAGCTTGATACGTTCGATTACAAACCAGAGTTAATCAAACGACACGGGCAACCGCTCCCAGGTGCAGAGAAACTAGTGACCTTTCAAGGGAGCCAGGGCAACCTCACGAAGAGTCCGTGGGAATTCAAGCCGCGTGGCGAGAGCGGTAAAATGGTCTCGGAACTGGTTCCCATGCTCGGAGAACTCGCCGACGACATGTGCTTCATTCACTCCCTGACCGGCAAGACGAACACACACGGTCCGGGCGAAAACTTCATGTCGACTGGATACACATTAGACGGTTTCCCGAGCATGGGAGCCTGGACGACGTGGGCCTTGGGGACTGAAAATCAAGATCTACCAGCGTATGTCGCAATACCGGACCCTCGCGGGACGCCACAATCCAGCGTCAATAACTGGGGACCAGGCTTTCTACCAGCGGCTTACCAAGGGACAGATTTCAATGCGTCGAAGCCGTTGCGGAATCTCGACCGACCGAAAGGTCTTAACGCCTCAACGGATCGAAAGACTCGTGATTTTTTGCAGAAGCTCAATCGCCGACATCTTCAGGAATTCCCCAACGACAGCGAACTCTCCGCCCGGATTGCGAGCTACGAACTTGCCGCCCGCATGCAATTAAGCGTCCCGGAAGTGAGTGATCTTTCAACGGAATCGAAATCCACACTTCACATGTACGGCGCCGATGACACGGAAAACACCCTCAAAGCTTCCTACGCAAGGAATTGCATTCTTGCCAGGCGATTGGTCGAAGAGGGAGTCCGGTTCGTACAACTCTTTAATGGTGCTTACCAAACAGGTGGTGAAGGAGTCAGTAACTGGGATGGACACAAAGCTCTGGAAACTCAGTACGCCAAGCATGGTCCAGTACTCGATCAACCCACGGCCGCCCTGCTGCGTGATCTCAAACAGCGAGGCTTACTCTCTGACACGTTAGTTGTCTGGTGTACAGAATTTGGTCGCATGCCAACATTCCAGGCCGGCGCCAGTGGTCGAGACCACAACCCGAAAGGATTCACAGCATGGCTTGCTGGAGCAGGTGTCAAAGCTCCGTTCACCTATGGTGCGACAGATGAATTTGGTTACAAGGCGGTCGAAAACGTCGCAACAGTCTACGACTTCCACGCGACGATCCTGCACCTGCTGGGACTCGACCACGAACGCTTGTCGTACTACCACAACGGCATCGAACGCCGATTGACCGATGTCCATGGGCATGTCATAGAAGATATTCTTGTTTAGCAGTACAGATTCGATTCGAACGTTTCTTTGAAGACAAAGGAGATGGATTCACCATGACACCTCAGAAGTTTCGTGCGATCTTGAAAGAGACGCTCGATGATAAAAAACTTTCTCGGTCTGAACGAAAAGCGTTATCGGCGGTTCTGCGTGACATTCAACCTGCTGTCACCGAATTGGATGTTTACCGGCACGAAGCGTTTGATCTTGCCCGCGAAGCGCTCACGACCACGCTAGAACGCAGTGCTGTTGTTGACTGGTTGGAAGATGTGATGCGTCTGCTGAAACCGTCTCAAAAAGCGGGCGAAACGGTTTCAACGGAAGCTCATTTCAGTCCTGGGAATCGTTGTCGCGGGCGCATTCGTTCGCTGCTTCGACAATCTCGATCTTCGGCAGACATCTGTGTGTTCACAATCACAGACAATGAAATCTCGGACATTATCGCAGAAACGCACAACCGGGGTGTTCGAGTCAGGATCATCACAGACGACGATAAGTCTGGCGATACTGGTTCAGACGTTGAGCGTCTGGCTGAGATCGGTGTCGAAGTTCGAATCGACCGATCACCCTACCACATGCACCACAAATTCGCCTTGTTCGACGAGTCGATTCTATTGTGCGGAAGCTATAACTGGACCCGATCCGCTGCTGAAAAGAACGAAGAAAACATTGTTGTGCTGAACGACTCTCACCTTGTGCAGACGTTCCAAACCGCGTTCGGAGAACTCTGGGAAGAGTACCGGTAGGCTTTGGCTGGTCAAGGGTTGAGGGGCAAGGGAATGCTCCTCAGTAGGGTCCGCTCTGCGGACCGCTGGCAGACAGACCATTTTCGGTCCGCAGAGCGGACCCTACAGTTTCTTAGTTCGAATTCAACTGTGCGGCAGCGACTCCGAATAAGGCACCTTCCAGAAGGAATCGTTGCGTAAAGGCGGCAATCGCTTCGCCGGTTGTGTATTGCAGCAACAGCATGTCACCTGGTTGAACGAGGATGTTTTCTTCCTGATATCTCATCGCTTTATGCAAATCGACTTCGATAGAAATTCTCTGGGAGTTCGGAAGCGTGCGAAGAATAATGACTCGACTCGCACTGATCGAAACATCGCGGTTCAGAGCAGAGACTCCTCCGACTGATCGAGAGTTTCCACTGCTGCCACTGCTGCCTCCTTCTGCAATCGCAATCGCTTCAAGGATCCCCAGGTCGTATTCACGAGGAAGAGTGTATTGCCCGCCGCCGAGTAGCCCTCCGGCGTAGAAGACGTCCGTCTCGCGGGACTCGATAAAGACAATGTCACCGTCGTTAAGCTTGATCATATCTTCGTTGATGTTCGGCATTTCACCACGAGCAAGGCGAATCGGAA
>JAJDEL010000819.1 GCA_029259835.1 Planctomicrobium sp.
CGCAACGAACGTGGTGCAGTAGCGGCGCATGATTCAATTCGGGGATGTTGTTTGTGTCGACCACGCCAGCATGGCAATTGGCGTTTTCCAATTCGGCGGCAAGCTGCGTCGCCTGTTCGTAAGAAAACGTGTCTGGAAGAATCCCAGGGAGGTGCCGCAAACGAATCCTGGCATCGGTTCGATGATATTCGAAATCCCGAATGAGCAAGTCCACAATTGGCTCATGGTCATCAGGTAAATCGGAAACGAAGACTGAAAAAGTATTCTGATCGCTCATAAGATCATCCAAACCGGCAAGGTGAAAGACATCTTTATAGAGTCTAACAAGATGCCTGTTGGAATGAGAACTCTGCCCGCAAGAAGTAAGTAGCGGCTTTCCGTACACCTGAAGTGTACGGCAAAACACTGACCTGCACTATCTTGCACTATTCAGATTGATATTCACTCTACTGCCAGAGCTTCTTTTCCGATGCGATGACAGAAGTCGCCGAAGGCTTCGTTTTCGGTTCGTTCAGATTTGAACTTCGCCAGGACCGGAGAAAGTGTCGAGCCGATTTCTTCTTCGGGAACCATGTCTTTATGAATGAATCCGATCCGCGTGCCTTGCGCGTTCCCACCGAGATAGAGTGTGTACTTGCCTCTGGCTTTTCCGACGAGACCAACGTCCGGCGTGTACGGTCGCGCACATCCATTTGGGCAACCGGTCATGTGGACGGAAATTCTCTCTTCACCGAGACCATGCTCCTGCATGACCGCATCAATGGAATCGATCACGCTCGGCATGACACGTTCTGATTCGGCGATTGCCAGCCCACAAGTCGGCAAGGCAGGGCAGGCAAATGAGAAACGACGTGCAAGCGACAATTTCTCAGCAAGCGTCACTCCATGGTCTTTGAGAATACTTTCGATCTCCAGTTTGTCGGAGGAGTCAATATCGCACAGAATGATTCCTTGAAGTGCCGTGAGCCGTGTCTCCATGCCGTATTTGTTCAGCAGAACCCGCAGCGCGGTTTTCAGTCGGAAGTCGCCTTCGTCTTTGATGCGTCCACTCTCAACATTAATGCCTAAGAAGAGCTTGCCGTCTCCCTGATCATGCCAGCCCATGTGGTCATCGACGTCGGTGACGTCTGTCGCATGCGGTTCCGGCAAAGAGTTTCCGTAATACTCTTCGACTTTCGCCTTGAATTTTTCGAGTCCCCAATTGTGGATGAGGTACTTCATACGTGCCTGCCTTCGGTCAGCACGGTTCCCGAAATCTCGCTGGACTTTAACAACAGCTTCGCAAACAGCAACGACTTGGTCCGGGGTGATGAAAGTCAATTTCTGTCCGACGGCCGGGAACGTATTCTTCTTCGCCGGTGTCATTCCTTGCCCACCACCAACGAGAACGTTGTAGCCGACGATTTTTTCGTCTTCGACAATCGCCATCAAGCCTAAGTCCTGAGTGTAGATGTCGACGCAATTATCTTCCGGCAGTGCAATTGCCATTTTGAATTTGCGCGGCAGGTACGTCTTTCCGTAAATCGGTTCATCGAACGAAACTTCCGAGACTTTCGTTTTCTCGCCTTCATCGTCAGTCAGCCAGATTTCGGAGTACGCCGTGCTTTGCGGTGCGAAGTGTTGTGCCAACTCGGCAGCCAAGGCTTGCATCTGATCATGCACCGGGCTGTTGTTGTGTGGTGCCGGGCAGCACATAAAATTACGGCAAACGTCACCACACGCCGAGAGAGTCGAAAGTTTGCTCTCGTTGATCCCGCGAATCGTCTCTTTGAGGTTTCCTTTGACGACTCCATGCAACTGGAAACCCTGTCGATCGGTCACCCGGACCGTTTGATTCGCATACTTGTCTGCAATATCCAATTCCGCGAGAAACTGGTCTGCCGTCACCTTGCCACCAGGAATTCGACTGCGAACCATAAAGCTGTACGATTTCGAGCCGCTCCCACGTTCGTCTCGATTGTCCTGCTGGTAGGTGCCATGAAATTTCAGGAGTTGCGCGTTGTCACCATGAACGTTAGGCTCACTGTTACTTAAGTCCTCTTCAATTGTCCCGCGCAGGTAGTCGCTTGAATCCTTGATTACTTCCAGCTTGCTGGGCTTATCGTCCGCCATCATTGACCTCAATAGTTCTATTTTAACGCTGCTATCGCAGCCAGTTTTGTACCGATTCACGGGAGATTAGCAGGTCAGCAAAGCAGGTGTCGAGACCTGCCGTAAATCTGGGAAATCGACGTTTTCTTCTTGGCAATATGTTCTTCGTTCTAAGAATTGACATCGGTTCCAGCAATGTTGTTCGGGAAATCGTATTATTCTCTGGTTCAGTCGAATTTATTCAGAAACGAGAGCGGGCAAATATGGTTTCACGCGAGAAGATTTCCATCTACAAACAGCGTGGCTGCGCGGTGATTTGCTTGCTTCCCGTGCTGTACGCGATTTGGATTGGCTACACCAGCTTCCTTGGAATGCGGCAAGCATTACGTGGCGCGGAAGTGAAAAACAAATTCAAGGGGGTCACCTTGGCCCTCCATAGGTACCATGACACATACGAATGCTTCCCGCCCGCCATTGTTCGAGACGAAGACGGCAAGCCGATGCATAGTTGGCGAGTACTGCTGCTGCCGCATTTTGAACAGCCTGAATTCGATCAAATCTACGAAGCTTATAATTTTAGCGAACCATGGAACGGACCGCAGAACGCCAAGTTGATGAAACGTCATCCAAAACTAGGCTGCTACAATCACAGTTGGGGCAAACGCGGGTCAACAAATATTCTCGTCGTGACAGGAACGAACACCTGTTGGCCTTTGGATGGATGTGTCAGAATACGTGACATTGAAGACAGAACTGTGAACACGATTCTGATCGTCGAAGCGAGCAAATCCGGAATTCACTGGATGGAGCCGCGAGATTTTCGCATCGATCAGATGCCGTTCACAATCAATGGAAAAGAAGGCGGAGGCATTTCCAGTAGCTGGAACCCCGATGGTGCGGAAGTTTCCATGGCAGGTGGGTTTGGCAATTTTCTCCTCAACACAATCTCAGCCGATGACCTGAAACAGCTCTTGATAACCAACGATGGTTCGCCTCAAGATTTCGGCTATTAGAATCAGTATTGCATGGAGCGAACCGCTCTTATCGCTGCATGATTCACATCTGAAGGATCTCATACTACAGTGAGGCAACGTTTAACTCGCAGACGTTCATTCACATTGAATTTTATTGTTGCTGAAAGAAAAATGAAAATGGAATTGCTCGAAACTCTTACACAGACGCCTTCTGTTCCTGGTCGTGAAGAACGGGTTCGTAAAGTGATTGAAGACTATGTCACCGAAAAAGGGCTGTTCGATGAAATTTGGACCGATCCGATGGGGTCACTGATTTGTGTTCGGAAGTCTCGACCGAAAGACGGGGGCACGGTCGAGAAGCCGCTCAAGGTGATGATGGCGGCCCATATGGACCAGATCGGATTCCTTGTTTCGCATGTTGGCAAAGACGGCTTCGTTCGCGTGAACCCGGTAGGCGGGTTTGACCGGCGCAACCTGTTTGCCCGTCGCGTGAAAGTTTGCACATCAACCGAAGACCTGCGTGGAGTCATGAATCCCGGCGGGCGACCGGTGCATATTGCTTCCGAAGATGAAAAGAAAAAAATCCCGGAGATCAGCGATTTCTTTATCGATCTGAGCCTGGACCCTAAGGTCGTCAAAAAGAAGGTCAAGATCGGCGACATGGTCGTTCTCGAAGGACCATTCTCCGAAGTCGGGAATTCGGTTGTGTCGCAGTGTCTTGATAACCGCGTTGGTT
>JAJDEL010000820.1 GCA_029259835.1 Planctomicrobium sp.
ATCGACTTCACTGCAGATTGGTGTAGCGTTTGTATCGCGAACGAAAAATTCGCATTGAATCGCACACCGACTGTGGAATTCGTTCGTCAGCACGGAGTCGTGACCATGGTCGCCGATTACACCAAGGAAAATGCTGAAATCAAAAAATGGCTCGACAAGTTTGGTGTCATCAGTGTTCCATTGGTCGTGATCTTTCCAGCAGATAAAACGCGAAAAGCAATCGCAATTTCTGGGCCTTATACAATGGATGGCATCATCGAGCGTCTTGAAACCGCTGTTTCACCCATTCAGACAGCCAAGGCGGAGAAAGAAGCCCGGAAAATTTCTCTTGTCGAAGAAAATCGTCAGTAATTTTCTCGTGACCATTTACCGCATGGCATCACAATTCGAGTGATCTCACACCCCCAATCTTTCGGAATTCGTTCACTCTCTCTAAACTCTGGGAGTGAACTGAAATGCGAAATGAATTGACGGGAAGTATTGTTGTCGGATTTACTTGAATTGAATGGCGTTGAAATCGTCGATACCTTTGCGGAAGCGTTTCCGATGAAGGCGACGCGTGTGATCATTACGGCTGCCGCAGAGCGTTGGGCAGGTATTGCAGCGTCTGAAATGTCTGGCTATGCGACAAGCGTGATTGCCTGCGATGCGGAAGTGGCTGTTGAGCGAACACTTTCACCAGAAGATACGCCTGACGGGCGTCCGGGCGTTTCTGTATTGGTCTTCGGCTTTTCGCGAGATGCTCTCGCAAGTGCTGTTCAAGGACGGGTCGGGCAATGTGTACTCACCTCTCCCACGACTGCCTGTTACAACGGCATCGAAGACTGCCCGAAGGACAAACGGATCCAAGTCGGTGGAGCGATTCGCTTCTTCGGCGATGGCTTTCAGTTTGCAAAGAAACTTGGAACTCAACGCTTTTGGCGCATCCCAACGATGGATGGAGAATTCCTCTGCGAAGACCGATTTGGAACAGTCACTGGGGTCGGTGGCGGAAACCTGATCATCTGCGGCGAATCACAAGCGGCAACTCTGACAGCCACAGAATTAGCCGTGGAAGCGATGCAAGCGTGCCCGGATGTCATCATGCCGTTCCCAGGCGGAATTGTGCGTGCCGGCAGCAAAGTCGGTTCGCAATATAAGAAACTCAAAGCCAGTACGAATGAAGCATACTGCCCAACGTTGCGACCCCTAGCAAAGTCGGAACTACCAGATGCCTGCAATGCGGTCTATGAAATCGTCGCCGATGGTCTCAGCCCGGAAACAGTGCAAAATGCAATGAAAGCCGGGCTGCGTGCGGCGGCTGGTTCGCCAGGGATCTTGCGAATTACTGCTGGAAATTATGGCGGCAAACTTGGAAAACATCACTTCTTTTTACGTGACTTACTGTGAACAAACCGACAGCGCACAACTCAAAAGACATCACAGACCAGCAATCGCAACTGATTGGCTGGTTTGCGTTCTTTACGCTCATCGCTTTCATGTCGGTCATTACAGCGAAGCTGCTGGAGACTGGACCGCTCAAGAGTGCGAATGATCGCTCGCGGTGGTGTACGGTTTATTCACTCGTTGAAGAGAATACCTACGAGATCGATAAAATCCGCCAGCGCAGCGGCTGGGATACGATCGATCTCGTTCGGCATAACGACCACTTCTATTCCACGAAACCCCCGTTGCTCCCGCGTTTGGTTGCGGAAATCTACAGAGCGGTGAAAGCCGCAACCGGACTCAACCTGACGGACAATCCCGAAGCCGTTTCCCGAATCATTCTCTTCATTATTAACATCATCCCGATGGGGATCGCGATGTGGTTGATGATCAGACTTATTCGGCGGTACTGCGAGAATCTGTTTGGGCAATTGTTCCTCATTACCGCGACCTGCTGGGCAACGCTACTCGTTCCGTTCCTGAGTGTTTTTAACAACCACACCATCGGGACAACGTTTATTATTTATTCTCTTTATCTAGCGATATCGATCGTCGTCGAAGAAAAAGAGAAGGAGTGGAGGTACGCGCTATGTGGGCTGTTTGCAGCATTCGGTGTGTGCAATGAACTGCCAGCCGCAGCCTACGGTCTGGCTCTGTTCTTCATCTTATTGAAATCAGACCGGAAGAAGACGTTGGCTTATTTTGTCCCGTTGGCGCTTGTTCCGCTCGGAGCATTCTTTCTGACGAACTACCACGCGACCGGTGGGTGGAAGCCTTTCTACTTATATTATGGCACGGAAAAATATCGATTCATCTTTGAAGGAAAGCCGAGCTATTGGATGAGTCCGCAAGGGATCGACCAAAGCAAAGATTCCTTCCCGGTCTACTTGATGCACTGCACTATCGGGCATCACGGGATTTATTCTCTGACACCGATTTTCCTGGTGACGCTTGTCGGCTGGTTGACGCCGAATCTCTGGTGGAAGTCAAAGCTGAACAAGTTTCATCTACTCGGTTTGGGACTCACCGTGATCGTCATCGGGTTCTACATGACAAAAACAGAGAACTACAACTACGGCGGCATGAGCGTCGCACTGCGGTGGACGCTCTGGCTGATTCCATTCTGGATTCTGGCAATGATCCCGCTGCTGAATCGGTTCGGAAACAGCATCTACTTGAAGATTCCAGTCCTCGTCTTTTTATGCGTCTCGCTCTTTTCTGCCTGGTATCCTTCGAACAGCCCTTGGACGAAACCCTGGTTATTCAACGTGATGAACAGTTGGGACTGGATCGACTACAGCAGTCCAAAACCGAAGTTCAACCAGAAAGTGTACTCGTGGATCGGAGCCGTACCTGGTGGAGAAAAGAATGACAACTACTGGATCAGGCTGGAAGCTCAGAACCCGGACGGCTCGACCAATTCAATCCATCTTCAAGATGCTGGACCAACAGCCGCTGGAAAGCGGCTCGTCTTAGTTGTTCGCAATGGATATGAAAAAGTCTATTTGTTTGATGTCCAGCTTCTCGGTCAAGGCAAGCCTCCGATCGATTTCATTCGGAATACCGATGGGTCTGAACTGACTCCTGAGGAATTGAGTTTCTTCAGAGGCGTTCCGAAGCGACGCGCGTATGGAAGTTCCCGAATCCGCTATGTTTTCACCGATATTCGAACCGACGCCTTCAAGTCCCACATCGGCTACACATACACCGACGTGAAGAACGGCAGCCGTAAGAAACTGCGCTATCAACGAGACGTCTGGTTCAGTCAGGAAGTCCCATTCGGAGTCTTTCAATTTGAAGACAAAGTGTCAGACTCAAACACGAAGGAACTCCTCAGCCGTAAACTCTGGAAGATCACCGCCGCAGGGTCGTTTCTGCCAAGACAGACTATCGAGGAAAAGTAGCAAACCCCGAGCCGATTATTTCCAATGAACGGCTTACGAAAAAACGATGCCTTACTCAACCGTTTTACTCTGTGCGTATGAGCCGAGGACTTCAAGTCGTACGGCTTTTCTTTCCAGCGCACTCAGAGCTTTTTTGATCTTCGCATCTTTTGAATGACCCTCGAAGTCCAGGAAGAACAAATAACCTGTTTCTGGTCCCCGCAGCGGGAATGATTCGATCCAGGTGAGGTTGATTTTGTTCGTCTTAAACGCATTCAATGCGTCCGTGAGTGAACCAGGGCTATGAGGAATTTGAAGAAGCAAAGCTGTACGATCTCTGCCGGTCGATTTCGTATCCTGATCTCCGATAATGGCGAATCGAGTAATGTTGTGGGCATTGTCTTCGATGGATTCGGCGACAATGTCGAGGCTGTATTGCACTGCCGCCTGACGGCTGGCAATCGCACCGGCTCCTGGTTTACTTTGCGCCAAGGCTGCTGCGGTGGATGTGCTGGTCACATCGTACAATTTCGCGAGAGGCATGTTTCTCGCCAGCCAGTCCCGGCACTGCGAGAGCGCTTGAGGTTTACTGTAAATTTCCGTGATCTCACTTCGTGGTGAACGAGAGAGCAGATTGTGGTGGACAGAAATTTGAACTTCACCACAGATTCGCAAAGGCAGCCGGGTAAACATATCGAGTGTATCGACAATGCGACCATCGGTGCTGTTTTCAATAGGAACGATTCCGAACTCGGCGTGCCCTTTGTTGACTTCTTCAAAGACTGACGCAATCGAATTCACTGGAATGAGATCTGCGGTCTTTCCGAACTTTTCCAGCGCCGCCAAGTGTGTGAAGCTGAATTGTGGTCCCAAGTACGCGACACGAACTTCTTTGACTTTCTCTCGCGCGGAACTCAGTATTTCGCGAAAGATGCTTTGGACAACTTCGTTATCGATTGCACCTTTGTTGTATCCTTCGAGTTGTTCCCACAATTCTCGTTCAATTTGAGGATCGAACCAGACTTCGCGGCGGTCCGTCAGTTGTTGCAGTTCCGCAACCGTCAACTTGAGGCGTTCGTTTAACAACTTCACGATCTCGCGATCAATCGATTTCAAGCGAACGACTGGGCTGACTTTCCTCGGACTCGGTGCCGGATCAGGCTTTTTTGCAGCAGGTTTCTTCGAAACCGACTTCTTAGGAGCAGACTTTTTCGGCGGAGCGGGGCGAGTTTTACGAGTCGTCTTTTTCTTGGCCATCGGATGCTGTCTCTATCAGAGAATAATGTTCGCTTGTCTCAACAAGCGATGCATCCGTGCCTCTCATCAGCCATGTTAAAATTCATGAGATGTTGTTGAACGTTTGGAGGTTGTACAGGTCGTCTTGACGAGTGTCAAGCTTGCCGCCGCTCATTTCAGATACAACATTGAGTCGCAACCACTTACTATAAAACATCTTACGGAACCATCTCCACGCGAGCTCCAAGTCGCAAACGTAATCGGTTCTGCCGATCATCCTGCCTGTCTATCCTATTTTGAAGGCCGAAGAAACCAAGCCCGATCCAGGAAGTCAAATTTCATTCGCCATGTCGATCGCATCATTCAGCATTCCGACATACCAGAGAATAATCGTGAAGACGACGTAAATAATGAATCCAGCAACGGCAAGCCAACAGGCCCAACCTGCTGCTGAGGCGAGGAGTTTTAAACTTCGTCGGGCATTTTCTTCGAATTGCGGACTGAGCCGGTCCAGGGCCTCTGGAACTGTTCCGGTCGTCTCAGCGACATCAACGGTTTGAATGAATTCCATTGAAAACAAGCCGCTCATATTGAAAGCGTCCGTAAGTGTTTCCCCATTCGTCACATCACGAATAATTCCATTCGTGGCAGAGATGAATGCTCCGTTTGAGGTTGCTCGCAGGCTCGCTTCAAGGCTGTCGTCAATGGGCATCCCGGCGTTTTGAGTCAAATGAAACGCCCAGGAAAACCTTGCCACCGCAAAATCCTGAAGGCACCTCCCAACGATGGGAATGGACATGAGCGCCCGATGTATGATTTTCTGTCCAGCCAGTGACCGTGTTGCGAGTTTGTAGAGTATGAAAAGAGTGAAGATTCCCATAACCCAGAAGCTAAGCCAGGTCATCGCTCCTGAGGCTCCCAAAAGCCCCCAACCGAGGACGTCAAACGACGTTCCAGTGGAATCTCCGATCAGGCCCAGCAAGAAAATCATTCCGGCAATGACGACTATTGCAATAGATAGCTGCACGACCGGAATTGTGATTTGTGAAATAAAATCTCTGCGCAGGCGAATGTTGTTCTCATAGTGGACAGAGAGAGCCT
>JAJDEL010000083.1 GCA_029259835.1 Planctomicrobium sp.
ATCCGGAAAAGTCCTGACGCCACGCCGGTCCCAGGTGACGCCCTCGTCGGTCGAGACGAAAACATTCGCACCGCGCAGTGGATTGAGCTCACGGAAGCTGCCCCGAAACTCGCGAAATCCGGGACGTTGGTCGAGCGAGATCGGCAGCATCCACTCGCCGGTGGAGAGCACTGTCGGTTTGTTGAGCGTGACGCCGTGCCAGATGCGCCGCGGTTCAGACCAGACTGGCGCATCGGCATCGGGGTTCTCGCAAACGGTGGCCCACACGCCGGCGCGTCCATCAAACATGTCCATCGACTGATCGAAGATGAGCCAGAGCCGCCCTTTAGGATCCGTCCAGAGATTGCCAACCAGAATGCTGCGTTTCGCGCCGAGATCGTCCTCGTCGGAATCAAGCACGACGCGCGGGCTCGACCAGGTCTCGCCGTCGTCGTCGCTGGAAGCGAGAACGAAGAAGGCATCGGGACTGTCCCCGCCCGCGACCCAACAGGCCCACAGCCGCCCGCCCGGAGTGCGCTCGATGCCGATGGTCATGCCATAGTCGAGTTTGTCGTAGTCGTACTTGGGAAGCGGCGACGTGTTCACAACCGGCGGAACAAGCGCATAATCGGCGACTTTCTCCATCTTCGCGATGCGGGCGGCTTCGAGCGGCTTTGCGACAGCGGAAGCTTGCGAGGTGGCCTGGGCGACGGCTAACGAACAGGCTAGGCAGATGGTTGTTGCGACAGCGGATCGAATGATGGTGTTTGTCATAATAGCTCGTGGTTTATTCTGATGCGGTGACTTGGAAGAATCCCTCAGTTGCCCTCGCAAGGATCGTGGGAAGCAGGAGTTGCGTTGGCAAACGAGGTTCCAGGAGCACCTGCGACGTTGCTGTTCCGCCACCGGGATGCGAGTCCTGAGGCAACAACTGCGCACCACGGACCTTCGATCGCCGACGCAAGCGCGGCGGCCTCGCTGTGCAAAACGGTATGCGCCAGTGTACTTGCCATGCCACCGTTTTGCATGCCGGCTTCGATCGCGACGGTTCGGCAATCGACCTGGTTCAAGCGGCAGACTCGGGCCGCTGCATAACCGAAGTTCTCCAAGGATAGTGAGGCCCTATTTTGGGTCGAAATCGAGGCCAACTTGATCGGCGGTGGCGAAAAAGCGTTCCCAAACGATCACGATACGCAGCAGAAACCCAAGCCAGTGGTTCCCTCGAAGGCAAATGAGGACAGAGCTGCACGTGCTGTCGTATTCGATTCTGACCTGTCTCGTCAGATAAATATCGTAGAACGATTGATCGGTTGGCTGAAAGAATTTCGACGCATCTTCGCCAGATTCGAGAAATCCGCAAAGAACTTCGGAGGCATGATTCGCCTCGGATTCATCCAACGCTACATGCGAAAAATCCTTCCTGACGAAGTTTAGAAACGGAGCACTAGTCTTTCAAATACTTCTTCTGATATTTGCGATAGAGCATTTTTTGCTTGTCGCTAAGATCGACCGGACGTCCGGCAATCCAGGCTTGCTTCACCTGGCTCGTCGTTTCGAGAGGTGTTCCAGAACTGATGAAAAAAGTTGCATTTTTTCCGGTTGTCAGGCTGCCGATGCGATCATCGACTCCAAGGATCTCGGCAGTATTCAGGGTGATCGATTTCAGTGCATCGTCCATGGACAATCCATGGGCGACCGCAGTCGCTGCGTGATAAGGAAGATTGCGAACGTTGTAACTGCTGGACCGACCATAGCCTGAGATGCAGTAGCGAATCCCAAGATCCTGAAGTTGTTTAGGTAACGAATACGCGGCATCGTATGCGTCGTGTCGGTAAAGAGGTTTGCGATGCACTGAAGAGAGAATTACAGGGATGTCATGCTTTTTCAATAACGGTGCACATTTCGGGGCATCATACCCTCCGAAGACAATGAGTTTGAGGCCCTCGTTTTGTGCAAAAGCAACCGCTCGATTGATCTCTTGCCAACGGTCGGCTTTCACGATGATCGGTTGATCGCCTGACAGAACAGGCAACATGGCAGCCAGACGCGTGTCGTGCCGAGGAGGAGAATTCGCTTGAATCGACTTTTCATACCGACGTACATCGGTGAGAAATTCATGGAGCGTTTGCGAGTCTTTATCACTGTTTATGGAGACGATCATCGCTGCACTCGACTTGAGCGTCATCTCTTCATTCGTCCAGCCATCCAACTGCATGATGGCTGCCTGTCCAGCAATCAATCCGCCTGTGGGGATGGTCATATTCAATAACACACCGTTACTACGCGTGACCGGAATCAGTTCGCTATCTGGATTCACGCTGACATTCGCTAAGACGTTGGGATTGAGTTGTCCGGTTTCTCGATAGTCGTTCGTCGCACGCACCGCACTGATTTCCACAAGGCCGATCCGAGAGTATGGTTCGAAAAGTCCAGGATAGAGATGCATTTTTTTCGCTTTGACGACGTGTGCTCCTTCGGGAAGTTCAATGTCGATTCCAACGGCGGTGATGATTCCATGATCGAAAATCAGAGTTCCATTCTCGATGGAAGGGGCACTCACGGGATGAATTGTTCCCCCGACGATTGCAACTGGAGAATCAGGCAACTTTCCGGGGATTTGATCAGAAGCGACGCTCGGTCGCAGAGTTGCAAAGGCAATTAGAATGGCAGTCAAATAAAAGTATTGATGCATAGTTTCAAAATTGAAGTTTGAGATCGAGATTAAAAAAAGAATCTACCGGATGTTATTCATGACCATGTTCATGATGATCATGTCCGTGAGCCTCGCAAAATTCGTCGTGACGGGGCCACTCAGCGGTCGGATCATGAGCTTCGTCACCTGCATTCATCATGGGGGCACGGCTATCAAGGATTTTTTGAATGAGCGTGTTCCGCATGTTCAAAATCACCTTTCGTTCTGCTCGTTCCTCAACACTGTCGAAGTATTTCTTTCCATCGATCCAGGTTTGTTCGCAACGACTGAAATTCGACAAAGGTGATCCCGACCAGACGACTAAATCTGCGTGTTTTCCGACTTCGAGCGA
Source organism: Planctomicrobium sp. (assembly GCA_029259835.1). GTDB lineage: Bacteria > Planctomycetota > Planctomycetia > Planctomycetales > Planctomycetaceae > Thalassoglobus. Next base: position 3,024 of record JAJDEL010000083.1, read on the forward strand.
GCCGACATGTTCGTCAATTCGCAATTGGATTGCTGGATTCAAGGTCACAAACTTCAGTGCTTCCGAAGGAGAAACATTCCCGTATTTCACCGCCTTGGCGGCTTCCTGATTCATTCGCCGTCCGATTTCTCCATCATCGGAATTAAACGACACAACGATTCCCTGATCATGCATGATCGCTCCGTTGTAAGGAATCGCATCCTGTACTTCGGATTTGTACGCCCACCAGTCGGAGAACGAAGAACCTGTTGCTCCATGTTTCGCCATCGCATCAGCGACCTTGTATCCTTCAAGGATATGTTGAAAAGAGCCAATCGTGATTTCAAACTCATCCAACGTTCGAATCAACGCCAGAATTTCGTCCTGTCGATAACTATGGCAGTGTATCCAGCGTTCTCCAGTTAAGATTTCTGCGACAGCTTCGAGTTCCAAGTCGATGCGAGGCGGCAACCCTTTTTGAGTTGTTGCATACTCTTTCTTACGTCGAGAATACTCTCTTGCTTCCAGGAGTTCGTCACGCATGATCTGCTCGACCCCCATGCGTGTCTGAGGGTAGCGAGTTGTGTGCTCATCCCCCCAATTACTTTGTTTGACGTTCTCCCCCAGTGCAAATTTAATTCCTGATGGTGCTTCCTTGAATCGCAGATCTTCATAGCAGGAGCCCCATCGCATTTTGATGACTTGGTTCTGACCGCCGATTGGGTTCGCCGAGCCATGCAGGATGTTTGATGACGTCAAACCTCCTGCAAGTTGCCAGTAGATATCGATGTCATCGCAATCCAGGAAGTCACCAATGCGAACCTCAGCAGTGACCGCTTGCGCACTCTCATTAATTCCACCATCAGAAGCAATATGCGAATGGCAATCAATCAGACCGGGCGTAATGTGCTTGCCGGCGGCATCGATGACAATTGCATCTTTCGGAATTTTGATACCCTTTCCGACCTCGACGATCTTTCCATTTTTCACCAAGATTGTGCCTCGCTTGATGATCCCCATAGGGCCAGACGTCCAGATTGTGGCTCTTTTGAACGCAACAATGGCTGCCGAATTCGGCAGCTCGATTCGACCAAATGCTCCTAAAGGGTAATTGACAGGAAAACTCGCTGGCAAACTTCTAGCAGCGGTTTTCTGTTTTTCTTCTTGCTCTGCTTTTCCTTCTTCGTCGCTCTCCGCTTTGTCTTCATTCTTAACGATATTTTTTGCGTCAGTGGATTCAGATTTCTTAATCTCAGCATCCTCTTTTGATTGCTCAATTCCCAAAGGATTGGCAGACATTGCCAGAGAAGATCGTGTGCCATCTGGCCAATTGAGAGTTCCTAACCACTCCTTAGATTCTCTTCCAAGAACGACTGAAAATGTCACCACACCGCGATGACCGAACTGATCTCCCAGAAATTGTCCTACGAGATGGCTGTCCTCTTGAGATATCGCTTTCAATTCAACGGCATCTTGAAACTTGGGTAGAGTCTGATCTGGACGAATTTTTGCTTTGAGTTTTTCTTTGCCAGTAATGTTGATCAGTAATGACAAATCATTTTTCTGGGAAACACTCGATATTGTGATTTTCCAATCTCCTCGCAAGTCTACTTTTTCATCTTGATCATGTTGAATGCGGTCGCCTTGAACCCATGTTTCGACGATCTTGGTTTTGCCGTCGAAGAGGTCCCCATCCGTGATGACAAAACTTGCGAGCTTGCCAGGCTCGAGTGTTCCAAGTTGATCGTCAATTTGAAATCGCTTCGCTGGAGTTGTTGTCAGAGCTTTCAGTGCAGCATCTGAAGAGAAACCGCGATTCACTGCGAGCCGCAAATTCTTTAGAAACTCTTTTTTGTCATTCAACTGGTGAGTGGTGAGAAGGATTTCCACACCCCGTTCTTCCAGTCGGACAAGATTCGAGGGGGCATGGTCCCAATGCATCAATGATTCGAGAGTGACTGAGTTTGCTGATTCCGGACTGGCAACGTTGGGAGCTTTAGGAAATGCAACCGGCACGATAAGCGGTCGACCTGTTTGTTGAATTTCTTCAAGGCGTCGATATTCGTTGCCGCTGCCGACCAGGATCAAATTCAACTTGAACTCACGCGCAAAATCGTTCGCTCGTAAGGCGAATAACTCATTGCTTGTTTCCAACATCACCGGATGCTTACCACTCACAAACGGCAGTATTGCTTCGAGGCTAATATTCTTTTCGGGCAGCGCTAAAGATGAATCGATGCCCACAGCACGGTGGGCTTCTCGATACCAAATTGCGTCGTAGAATGACTGCCGAGCAAGGGCCACAGCGCCCATCGGAGAGTTCGGATAGACTTCGCGATCCCCGCTCCTTCTGGGGATGGTCAGTTCACCATTCAAGGCGACATGGTCCTTTAAAATAAGTTCGTGGATGTCATCAGTCCCTAATGAATACAAAGCACTCTGGCCCCGAATCACGCCTTCTTTAGGAGCAATCAAACGAGCAACAAACCCTTGCTGACGTAATTCTTCAGCTGCGAGATGCGTCTTTTGAATTGCGGAAGTCACTTCAAAAGACGCACGAATTTGAGGATTCCAGTAAGCAGTTGCTGGACGTTTGTTCGCTGCATCCAGAGTGACTTCTGCATAGGAATCAATAAAGCCGGGGTAGGCTGTTTTTCCCGTGGCATCAATCACGTCGGCACCAGCCGGTGGCTCGACGTCAGGACCCATCGCAGTAATTTTACTGCCACGAACGACGAGCGTCCCTTGATCGGTAACTTGACCTGACCCATGAATAATTCGAAGCCCGGTGATTGCAAAAACTCGCGTACGATGTTGTCGCAACCCTTCCACCTGCTTTGAATTCGACTCCTCCGCACTTGCGAATTGAACAATAATCAACGAAACGAGACCGGCAAACAGTATTCTCAATAGTGAAAGCATAGGGATTCATGAACCAAAAGAATGAGAGTCAAAGAGTTTGGCAACAATCAGTCCATGGTGAATGATCCAAGGACCTGTTGCCAGCAACAATTTTCAGATTGGGCTGATGAAGCAGTTTTTTGCGTACTCTGACTAATACGGTACACTGAATTACAGCGTACGATAGATAATCGCCATTGGTCGACGCCAACAGTCGCGTCATCTTAGACCCACATGTGACCGCCGGATCTTCTCCGACTACAATGCTCCAAAGCCCGCTGTCAGAGCCGCATGAAATCCCCTGTGCTTTTTCAATACGACTGCCAATTGCACATAACAGTGACCGATTCGTGTTTCATTCGCTCCCATACTAAGTGGACAGGGCGTGAACTGGCTACTTGAAACTTCTTTCTACTCGAAAGATTCACGCTCACTCAGTATCGTTGTCTTCGCTGAGAGAATTCCTAACTCGCAATATGTGTTCCCACACCGTTGACACCAGATGACAGAACACTCCAAAGTTCAACCTTTCAATCCGCCAATCGAGTTTCAGTCTGAACTTCCCATGTTCATGTGAATTCTACGTTTTTAATGCAGCGCGAGAAATCAGTGATGAACAACCGCGATACAACCACGACTGACGTGAAAAGGAATGCTATGTTCACTCGAGTCATTGCCTTGATTGCCTGTTGTTGCCTGTTGTCCTTGGACGCCATGGCTGAGTCGATCAAAATCGACCACCCCAATGTCGTTTTTCTTCTTGCTGATGATCTCGGATGGACCGGCCTGAATTGCTTCGGAAGCGATCTGTACGAGACGCCGAATTTGGATCGTCTGGTCGTTGACGGAATGAAGTTCACCCATGCCTATGCGGCGTGTACTGTCTGTTCACCGACTCGTGCATCCGTGATGACAGGGATGTACCCGGCGCGACTTCACTGCACCGATTTTATTGCCGGTCAAAATCGCCCTTTTGCCAAACTACGAATTCCCGACTGGACCAAACAACTGGAATCTCGCCATGTCACGATGGCCGAAGCTCTAAAAAAATCCGGGTACCGAACCGCTCACATTGGGAAGTGGCACTTGAGCGGGAAGGGTTCTGAGGCAAAAGGGACGGATGCTCAGAGCCAGGGTTTCGACATCTCGATTTCTCGCCCTCGCGGTACGAAGGGCTACTACCTGAAAAAGGAGACACAATCGAAACAAGGCACGAACTACTTGACTGACTGGTTGACCGACAAAGCCTGTGATTTCATCAATGACGAATCGCAAACACGTCCGTTCTTTTTATATTTTGCCTACAACGTTCCACACACTCCGATTCAGGGGCGCAAAGACTTGGTCGAGTCCTTTGCCGACAAAGTAGACGAGAATGCGACGCACAAAAATCCGATCTTCGCAGCGATGGTGAAAAGCTTGGATGAAAGTGTTGGTCGCGTTTTAGACGCCATCGAAAAACGGGGGCTGACCGAGGAAACGGTCATTATTTTCACTTCGGACAACGGTGGGCTCACACAGCGAAATGGCAAACATGATGGATTCACGGAAAACTTACCACTGCGTCGCGGCAAAGGATCAGCGTACGAGGGTGGTGTGCGAGTGCCGACGATCATCCGCTGGCCTGGGGTGACCTCGGCGGGCACGGTTTGCGAGGAACCAATCATGACGATCGATTACTACCCGACTTTGCTGGAATTGCTTGGGATTAACGGCGACGCAAAGCACAACGAATCCATCGATGGCCAGAGCATCAAGCGTCTGTTGGAGGATCCGTCTGCCACAATCAACCGCAGCCTTTATTGGCACTATCCCCACTACCACGCTGGCGGAGACGGACCCTATAGTGCTGTTCGCGACGGCAATTACAGGTTGATCGAATTCCATGAGGACAAGACTGCGCGACTCTATGATCTGGCCAATGACATCGGTGAACAAACGGACTTGGCGAAAGCAATGCCGAAAAAAGTAGATGCTCTTCGATCGCAACTTCACCAATGGCGCCTGTCCGTTGCAGCTCAGATGCCCACGATCAACCCAAACTATGATCCAAAGCGAGCTGGCAACCAGTCGAGGTCAAAGTGAGCGAATCGTTCATTTCCGGGACTTTTCGTGATTGATTTCTGCGGGAGCCTTCAGCACATCTTGCTTGGCCGAGTTCGCTAGTTCTTGTCGTGTGACGATTGGCACGTAACCCGTCTCCAATCCCTGAGGCGGGGTTAGAATCAAAGCCGAATCAATAGCCGCCAGTTCTCCAATTTTGGGTGGTGGCAAATAGTCGCGGTCTTTCTTCCAGGTCGAGTGCAGTGTTTCCACTCGCGTCTGCAGTGTCTCACGCTCTGCGCCGGTGAGGTCCGTATTGAGGAGTGCTGGCTGGTCGGCAAATCGATACCAGTAGTAGGTCACTTTGCTGCCGTCATCTGGATAAGCATAGAAAGGGCCCGCCACGGGGCCTGGCGTCTTCCAACAACTCTCCGGATCGTCCGGAGTCACGTACAGTTTCGATGGCTTCTCCACGGGCCGAGTAAAACGATGCGCGGTTAACCCCGTTTGGCGTTCTTCGGGCATTGGAACAGCTAGTGTCTGCCAACGGAAGGTTTTTACGACACCGCCCCACAACGAAGCGGATGATTTTGAACTACCAGACATTGTACCAATGCCTACGCACGTTGCCAAAGAGCGAAGGTGTCCGCGCAGCGGCTTTGCTTAAAAACCATGTTAGGCGACCGGTGAATCGCCAGTGGACGCACTATCAGGAAAAAGTCTCAGCGTTTCAGCGGCAGCACGGACGACTTTTAGCCAAACCGGAAGATTCACCAGTTCTTGAATCGGCGGCAAGTCGCCTCGTAATTGCTCAGTGAGCTTGTCGAACTGTTCGTGGAAGGCAAGCAGGCCATTCCATTCAGCAGCGGAGAAGAGCGTCTCCAGTCTCGAATCGTTTTGGCGGAACGAATCGTCGAACCACATGCAAAGCAGTTCGGCAGGAACGTCGGCAATCGGAACGTTCCGTTGCATCGGTTTGTTCGTTCGGGTGCCCGCCACATCGTGGTGAAGATCGGTCAGAACAAATGGCATTGACGGAGCACCCCAAAATCCTGACGGAAGAAACATAGACGATAGGTTCGTCGCCATCATTCGACTGGAGCCCCGTGCGATTGTTCTTCATTGTTTCGCTGCAGGTCCGTCAATATCGATCACATGATCGCGATGATCATTTCTAAATTCCGTCGCCTCCAAGTCGATTGGTTGACCTTGTGTTCTTCCATCGAAATCGACTCCGATCTCTGCTCCATCGACTAGGTCGATTTTGGAATCCTCTGGCGAAATAGTGATGGTCCTCGCAGATGTTGCGGTCATATTCTCCGCCTGTGGCTGAGCACAACCACATAGGGATGCAAGAACCGTGAGTGAGATGTGTTTGTAAAAATGCATCAGTAGCCTCCTTGCTGTGTAACTTGAATTAGACGAAATTTATTCCGCATAACCCATTAACGATAGAATTTTCGCAATTCTGCATCACCACGATCAAAACTGTCAAGAGAGGGGCGCGGAAACCATTGTTTGCAAGCAACTTGAAGTGAGTCAACGAATTTGCAAATAGTAGAATTCCGAATACCTGTCACTAACGTCGTCCAGTAACACTTCCCGCACATCTCCCTGCACAATTCGCGAGCCCGCCGTTTTGCTTGTGCAGTTGGGGAGACCGAATGAGATTCTGAAGCGTCGCTACAAACGTGATCGTAGCGACAATCGACTTCAAAGAGATGTTTAGGACGTTCTCCTTTCTCACGAAAGCAGTAACGAACCAGGAAACCGAATCCCAACGGCACAATCCCGAATTCGGAGAGCTCTTACGGTCTGACAAAAAAGGCCATAGAGATGTTATGCCTATTCGTCATCGCTGTGTGACGTGACACCCTGTTGAGGTGGCGGCGCAATCAGGACGGCCACATAAGCCATCGGCTTCTCGCCCTGGACCTGCCTTTTCTCTCCGCTGGGAGTATGATACAGCACCGGCTCAACTGTTCGAGTGCCAGGTTCATCCGCCAACGTGACTCTCGCCTCATAACCAGCGCCTGGCGACCAGCCGCCAACGCTCACCAGCACGCGTCCGTTGTTGCGTTCAGGAATGTCTCCGCCGACAGGGCAAAAAGAGGCCTTACCAAGACTACCGCCCCATACGCGATTGTCTACGATATCGTCCGCCAGCAGCCCGTCACAAACAGGCACCCAGTTTGTGACAGCGAAATACTCGGACTCGCCCAGTTGTTTGAGTTGCTCTGCAACCCAGGATTCGACGACGGGGCCATCCTGCTTCGGAGTGCGCGCGGTGACCGGCATGATGACTTTGACGAACACCTGATTGAATTGTCGCCGCGCGATCGACTCCGGCGTTGGATCCTGAGCGGGTAACTCGGCAGCAATGGTTGCGACCATGTTGAAGACCAGTAGACAGGCGAAACTAAGTGACTTCATTTTGAGCCTCACCATGTGACAACATTTGGCAGAACTTGTTATTAGCCAGAACGATTCTGTCTATGCAGGGTGATTCAAGGATATGTCCCGACAAAGACGGAATCAATCCGGGAAGTCTTTTGAAGTCATACTTCCAAGATCGTTTCAAAGACAGCCACAAGAAGGTGAGACTTCACATTTGAGTTAGCCTGAAAAGCATCTTCTCACGGACTGTTTTTAGAATGTGAATGTCCAAGTGATGTAGATTAAGCTGTACGGTGTTTTTGAAATTTCATATACACTATTATCGACAATCGTGTTACGAAGTATTGAAAAAGTCCTCCTATGGTCAAAACTCTGTTCAGCGGCGTGTTAGCTACATTCATAATTGCGACGCTCGTGCAGTCTGCGTGCGCTCAGTCGATTCGTTTGAACTGGAGTGAGGATGGGCATCGATGCTGGTTCCGTTCCAATGATGGTGATGGAGCCGGAACTTTCTTTGTGATCGACGCAGCAAACCGATCGCGCGCGCTAGCGTTTAATCACAAAAAAGTCGCGAATGTGTTATCGAAATTGCTGGATAAAAAAATCGCTTCTACTCGTCTTCCGTTTGATCGCATCAGCTTCACGTCCACGAAAGACCAGATTATCTTGATGAGCCGCAAAGATAGTTGGACTCTAGATTTGAAGTCTTATGAAATTGTGGAGGCCGAGGGAGTCAATGCCGAAAAGTCTCTGCATCGGTTGTTTCTACCGCCTCGAAAAAGTGCTGGCAGTGATGAATCGACTCATGTGAATATCGAGAATCGACTCGATCAACCTGTCAGTTTGATCTGGATCGGTTTGGATGGATCCGAACGAGGCTACGGTAAAATTCACCCAGGAGCCAAACGCAATCAGCACACTTTTGTAGGTCACACCTGGTTATTGAAATCGAGCACAGGAAGTCCTCTCGGTTGCTTTGAAGCGATGTCCGACGATGTGATTGTCCTTGATGCTGACGCAGTCAGCGATGTGCGAGTCGAGAAAAGTCCTCCAGACAAGCAGCGACAAGGTCAAAGAAATCAACCAAATCGTAGTCCTCGTTCTCCCGATGGAAAGTGGACGGCGTTCGTTCAGGATGACAATCTCTGGATTCAAAATCTGAAGACAGAAATACAGCTCAGTATGGATGGAACCGATGGGAACTCGTACGGCTCTCGTTCGCCAGATGTCAGGTGGTCAGCCGATTCGAAATTCATCGTCGCTTTCCAGACGAAAGCGGTCGCCGACCGCATGGTTCACCTCATCGAATCATCTCCCAAGGATCAACTTCAACCTAAACTTCAAAGCTACAATTACCGCAAGCCCGGTGATGAACTGTCAACGCAAACCCTGCATCTGTTTTCGTTGTCATCAAAAGAGGAAATCCCCATCTCACACTCGCTCTTTGACAATCCATGGAGCCTGAAGTTTCATAGCTGGTCCGATTCAGGAGACCGGTTCTACCTGCATTACAACGAGCGTGGACATCAAACTCTTCGGGTGTTGGAAGTTAGCGTTGCGAACGGCAAGGTTCAATCGATTATCGACGAAACCAGTAAAACGTTCATTCAATACTCGAATGCAGGAAAGTCGGTTTTTGAAGATCTTGGCAACGATGAAATCCTCTGGGCGAGCGAGCGTAGTGGCTGGAATCACCTGTACCGATATTCTCGATCTCAGGGGGACATTCTAAATGCCGTCACATCTGGCGACTGGAATGTGAAACGCATTGAGAAAATCGATCAGGACGCAAGTCAAATTTGGTTTTTCGCAGTTGGCGTACATCCCGGTCAGGATCCATATCACGAACACCTCTGTCGAGTGAACTTCGATGGAAGCAATTTTCACATTCTGACCGAAGGCGATGGCACTCATCGAGTCAACTTCGAGCAGAACAGAAAGTATTTCATCGACACCTACTCCCGAGTTGACATGGCGCCAGTCACCGAACTTCGCGAAAGCGCAACTGGAGAGTTGGTTTGCGAAGTTCATACGGAAGAGACGAGCAAACGTTTTCCAAAGCGTCGGCTAACGGAACGATTTGTCGCGAAAGGTCGAGATGGAAAAATCGATATCTGGGGCATTATTCACTGGCCGCTCGATTTTGACCCTGACAAGAAATATCCTGTCGTTGAAAACATCTATGCTGGCCCACACGATCATCACGTCCCGAAGTCGTTCAGGGTCCGTTTCGGGCACCAACATCGAATTGCTGATACTGGCATGATTGTGGTCCAAATAGACGGTATGGGAACC
>JAJDEL010000821.1 GCA_029259835.1 Planctomicrobium sp.
CTTGAGTTTTTTAAGGTGAGCCAATCCATCATCGCTGATCTGAGTTGCGGTCAAACCCAGTGCCGTGAGTTGCGTCATTTCAGCAATATGCTTGAGACCTGTGTTAGAGATTCCCGTATTTGCCAGATACAGTTCTTTCACCCCACGCAATTTGGTAATCGTCGTGAGACCAGAATTCGTGACTTTTGATTTCGAAAGTACCAGAATTTCCAGATTCGGCATCGACTTGAGATTCTTGATGCCGGCGTCGCCGACCATCGTGCTGGACAAGTTCAAATGACGCAAATTTTTCAATTTATGAATTTCTGACAGACCGGTGTCTATAATTTGTGTCCCAGCCAGATTCAGATCTGTGAGATGCTTCAGCGCAGAAACATGCGTCATCGTGTCATCTAGGAACTTCGTCGTTGCGGAAAAGCTAAGCCGCACGATTCGACCGTGATTGTCTGTCCCAAACGTGACATCCGGGCCTTTCAAGGCAAGTCGGGCACTCTCAATGCTATCTACGTCTAAATTCTTCACACTCGAATCATCACTCATTCAATCACCGCAATTCCTGAATCGATTTTCTCAAAAGCTTATTTTATCCGATTCCGAACAGACTCTCAACTCGCTCCTCTGGAGAAACTATTCCCGTTTCAGCCCAGTACTGATCGAAGAAATTCAACGTTATGCGTTACAGATTTGACAGAAAATCAATACTATTGTGACAGCTTGAACTCATGAATTCAGTGTACTTTAACCAGTAATTCATCAGTTCCCGTGTCACGTGTTGACGGCTGATTCGTGTTTTTTACTGTTTTTTAGAACAACTTTGATCATCAACCCTGCCCATGAGACCAATGAGTCCTCTGAAAATTCTCATTAAACGCGTCCCTTGAGGTTGCCATTGATTTACAGCCTCCCAACATGAATCGCTAAAAACACCAGTTGTCTCAGAGTACGTCAATGCCCCCAAACCCGGTCATCGGAGATGAATTTTTCGTCCAGAACATTGGGCCGGATGTCACTGGGGTTCAAGCGAATTTTGAACAACGCATTTCGATCAGTGAGATCATCTGTGGGTCAGCCGATTCAATCAGTAATCTGACCCGGAAATGACTTCGCCCCCTCCAGCGGTACAAAGCGCCGCGAAAACTCGGTAGTCAACGGATTCGCTGATAAACTGCACTCGCCCGCCGGCAAACAGAAAATTGGCTCCCCCGTGATGGAAGCTATATGGCTCGTTGTCGTTGCGGCGGTTCATTGGATAGGTACAACCATTGCTGGGCGTACAGCCTTCCTGCATTCCATCACGACTGGACAAATCCAGGCTGAACGGCCCCTCACTGTCTGCCCAGCCAATTCCCTGATCGTTTGAGAAACTTGAGTTGGCCGTCCTCTTACGGTAAACCTCAGGGCGTCCTGCACATTCCGCAATAGCAATTGTGTTGGTCGCTCCATCGGTGATGTCGCGGAATTTTTTTTCTGAGTTGCGATGCATTATGGAAAATCGATTTCCAAAATTATATTTCGTTGGGTCGATCGATTGTGGCCGAACTCCCATGATTGCCTCGTAATCCGTTGCTGCAAGCGGGACTGGGAAACTCATTGCTGGTCGCGGGGGTTTCGCGATTGCGCTGAGTAATGGAGAACGAGAAGGAGTGCTCGGACACTGGAAAACCGGCACTGAAACACCAGCGGCAGTTGGGTTGGTTCCTTCCCACCAATTCTTCTCGAAGTCATAAAGTTGGCGAAGGTTTTCCTGCTCAATGTAAGGCAGAATTAGAGGTCTCCAACCAACGAATTTCCCAGCAGGGTTACCAGGTCCTACCGTCGTCCATCCAGACGCAGGAAAGGAGCCGTTGGTTTCGTGAAAACCATGTAACGCGAGACCCAGTTGTTTCATGTTGCTCCGGCATTGAATCTGCCGAGCTGATTCACGAGCCTGCTGAACTGCTGGAAGTAATAGAGAGACCAAAATGGCGATGATCGCGATCACGACCAGCAATTCAATAAGAGTGAATCCTGAACGATCATTTTGCATTGACGAACGATATGAGTGTTGCATTGCCTCTCCCCAGTCCGATGCCCCCGCGATATCAACAGGCGGGTGTTAAAACATGTATCGGATGGCAGTCTCAGATTTCTGAGTTTATGGCCAATTTATGATTTGCAGATCAAAACTGGATGAACAATTCCGATTATACCAGTGAGGCTCGACCTGAATCGATGAAATTCTGATCAGCCTTGTCGGAATATCCTAAATGGAACAACTCGAGCACTGAGTACATTCAGCAAAATCGTCACACTCGCTTGGTCACCATCGACAGCAAAATATTGCCCAGAAAATACAGCGGAGCGAGAATCGTGAGAAACGCGCAACACCATGGGGAGAGTGCAATCCAATTCGGTTTTGAAATACCAAAAGGGAGATAAGGCTTCAGTAGGACAACCGTTGAAGTCGTATCCGCGTGAATGATTCTAGACTGAAAATTTGGATCCGTACTTAGCATATGATGATACGCTTCATCACGAACACGAATCACAATTTCACGCTCTACGACTTCGTTATCTTCCTCCTCTGAGACTGTTAAGTTCCAACTCGCGACTGCCACATTGCGGGAAGAATTTTCCTGTAGCGTCAACTGGCGAATCCAGCCATTTGCAGACTCGATTCCCTGCACTGGAACAATGTGACAAACCTGATCAACCGACGACGCTGGCAGTTCAATCCGTATCAGAAACGGTTCGCCGGATTTAATGGGGTGCCAATTCAACCGTTGCTCGCCCCATATCAAGACACTCGAAAAGAGAATTGTGGAGAGAATCACTGCTGGAATTTCCATTTTCACTTTCATCCAAAGGATTCGTACACGATTCATTCGGATTCGGACAATGGATTCTGAGTCGTTCGAATGTCGCGACTCTCGCATCAAACCTTTCAACATTACCAGATCGTTGCGAATCAAATTCATCTCGAATTTATTGATCAATAAAAATCGAAGTAAAACCAAAACGGACGCCGTCAAAAATGCAATCAAGAGCAGTGCTCCATCATGTGAAAACAACAATGTCCACCCCAGGCAAACATCCCCGATGTCCAGCACGAATTTCTCAATCTCAGTCATTTTCTGTCTCCAGAATCTGAACTGTCCCTTCACTTCCATTGACAATGACTCGACTTCCAGATGCCAGCTTTTCACCCGCTCGGTCAATCACAATCGATGGAATCCCTAGTTGCCGCACCAACACGGCTCCATGCGATAAAGTTCCTCCCCGCTCAGCAATCACCGCAACAGTCTGTGTCAGCAAGGGCAAGTCTCCCGCATCTAATGCTGTGCAGACGAGGACACATTCCTCTGGGAGATCACTCTGTTGATCGTTTCGAATGTGTACAGTTCCTATCGCCTTTCCTCCAGCGAGAGTCCTCCCTTCAATGACTTTTCCGGTCGATGATTCCTGAGGTGCAACCAGTTCATCAAGCCTGTCACTTTCTATCACGGCAGGCAGACTCAAATTTTTGAGCGCACGCCATTCAAATTCTCGTTGGCTGGCAAGTCGTTTTAACTTGAGGTGTTGATTTGAATTGGCTAACTGAGGCAATTCTTGCTGTTGGAGGAAATAAATCTGATCTTCAAATTCTGTTTTCACTGCCAAATCTTGAATGATATTTCGTAAACGAAAAAACAAATGCATCAACAAGTGCCGCCCGCGTTCGCGATAAGGAATCAGTTTCTGAAGCAACTGTAATTGTGTCCTGAGTGGCTTTAAGAGTGAGTGAACTCCGGCATCAGCAAGTGCTTGCTCCAGAATAAATTCAGGAGACTGGGCTGTGGTACCGGGGGTCTGATTCTTCTTTGATCTCTCTGACAGTTCTGATTGCTGATACTTGCAGACGGCATTCGGTTGTTCGCGCCAGCGAGGATTGAAAAGTTCCATCTCTCCGGAACATCGATGACCGAATGAACTTAAAAATTCCTCCTGGGCTTCATCACTCTGATTAACATTTGAGAGTAACTTGCGTTTTTGCTGAAGCAATGGATCGGAGACCTGCTGAAGTATCTCCTGCATGACATTTTGACCGGATGTTGGACCAAGGATCGCGGTCAAACCCCGCTGCAAATTACGGGAGGACAGCAGACCCAGTGTCCCCGGCAACGATAATCGCGGAAAGAAACTGTTGATCGCATCCACGCATTCGTTGAATGCGTCCATGAGTTCCTGGAACGCCTGATCAGTACGATCTTTCTTGCTGGTTTGATCTAAAAACTGAAACAATGCTGGCTCAGCCATCAAATCGAATTGGTCCGTTGCTGTTTTCGTCAATCGACGAGTCTTCCACTTGGCGCGCATCATCGTCGAGATGATCCCTGGAAGACGAAACAACAAGAAAGGATCGGCCTGTTCTGGAGTAAATCGAGTTGGACCTTCATTCACCGAATCAGGATGAATACGTAACAAGTCGCGGTCAAAAGAGAGTGGGTAACCAGTGCAAAACAATTCCCCAATGCGGTCAACGTCAGCATAAATCTGGCCTCCAATGAAATCGAGGAACCCTCGTTCTTCAATCAGCGGTGAGGGGGCATACCCCAGGTCACGATACAATTGACCAAATCCTCCCGCACCACGCATGAGTTCCGAGACAACACTCCACGTCAGTGGAGTCGGCGCGGGAAGACTTTCGCTCAGGTTGTGCCGCACCCAGCAACAGCTCATTCCTTGTGAAAGCAACACCACTTGATCGCAGACAGATTCCAGATTCGAACTTTGTTCGCGATTCAATAAATTTGCCTGAACTGGCCTCGCCTGGAGAAAGACAATAGTCTCACCGGTGAGCGCCCATTCGATGTCAACATCACATCCCCATTCACTCCGAATTCTTTGTCCATCTGTGCACAACGGCAATAGCAATCGCTGTTGAAATTCTTCCATCTGTGCCTTGGCAGCGATGCTACTCTCCAACGCAGTTTCTGATTCAATTTCTCCTGCGGTCGAAACACGCCAGCGAAAAGGAGTGATTGAACCGCCCACGAGTTG
>JAJDEL010000822.1 GCA_029259835.1 Planctomicrobium sp.
AACGGGATTGCCATCAACTCGTAGATCGAAACGAAGTCCCGATCAAAGTGGGACTGCCAGTAATGAAAGCGTTCTCCGGGATTGTTGTCTTCCCAGGCATCATTTGCATCATGCTTTGTCGTTTCACCATTCGCTTGAATCGTATGGTTCGGACTGCCGGAAGGATTACTGTCTTCCTGGAAATTTTGAAAACTCTCAAATCGTTCTTGACTCACCACAGCACCGAGGGCATTCTCCGCATCGGATTCATCAGGGGTCGTCATTGGAAGATTATAATCTGAGCGATCAACTTGAATCCGATCCACCTCAACCCACTCTTCATCTACTGGAATATCGCCCGTAGGCCCAAGGTCAAGATTTAAACGGCGTTCCAGAACCAGTGTCATGTTGTCATTGGTTTCTGTTCCCCCTGCGGCATTAAAGCCCACAAATGCTGTTCCCTGTGGTCCGGGACCGCCTCCTGGTCCGGTCACTTCCCAGCCTGACGGAGTCCCGGTATAGGGGATTGCCCAATCGACAAATGGTTGGCCTGCCGGGGATCCTGGAGATGCAGGATCCCAAGTTTCGGAAGAATCATTTGGAGACTTGAGTTCGAATTCAGTCACTCCATCACTGGTGACATCAATCCAAAATTCAGCTCGAGTTCCCCCGACATCTGAAAGTGCGATGGTAAAGTTTTCTGCTGCGTTTACGGATTTCGTATTATCCTGGAATTCCAAGACCCGCTCGTCGACCGGCCCCATTCCAGCCTGTGAAACTCGACGAATTCTCCATTTCCCTTCATCAAAGTCGACGGTGTCAATCCAGTTGTTACGCAGTTCCAAGTGCAGGAACTGATTCTCCTCATCATCATCATGAGCAGTGAAGTCATAATTTTGACCTTCATCTTCTGTGAGAATCCATAATGCTTCACTGAACGTCAGTTTCTGATGCTCAATACCATGGACTGTTTCCATCTCGGAGGAATTGTTATTCCATCCATTTCCGGGGTTCCTGTCGTATTCAAACTGAGTGATGACGTCATCACGATCCAAAGCATCAACAATATTTACTGCGAACTGGGCCATTTTGTCAACAAGATCCCCGACTCCATTCCCCGCCATAGCTGTCGCATCAGGAATTTTCCAATGTGCAGGTGGGAAAGTATCGCCAGTCCCATTGAAAGCTGCGGCTCCGGTCGTGGGATCAAAGTCGTCAGGCAACCCAACAGTATAGAGAATCATAAAAATGTCGCGGGCCATTCGCTGACGATCATGACGTGCCCAGACTTCTTGAGCGTAAGGGTTATTTTGCGCGTCAGACAAACTGACGGCGCTAAATGGTGCAACCGCGGCGACCGGAGCATCTATTGAGTTGATGGCGGTTCCATCGAAAACTGGAAACGTTGAACAGTTGTGGCTGGGAGGGCGAACTGTCATTCCACTGAAAAGGACACCAGGGTTTGGCGTCCCTGTTGTGAAACTCACCGGATGTGGCATCAAATGACGATAAATGGGGTTTCCCTGTGCGTCAAAATTCACAAGCAGACGATTGATATCCAGTCGATGTTGAGGGTAGGAACGGTCCGAGGCAATGTTACCGTCGGAATCGAAATTCACTGTGAGCAAACGCCGCAGAGCAGATCGAAACGGGTCTTCGATCCCATGGACTGCAACATCTGGGTTCGCCCCTGGATCTCCAAATTGAGGAGGAAAAGCTCTGAGGAAATCGAGAGAATTTGCATCAGAAAAAGTCGCATTGCTGCTGTCCTTCCATTCATTCATTTCCCAGGTTCGCAAAGAAGAGAATGAGAAGCCAAATTCCTTTCGATCCCGACTGTCTGTTGTGAAGTTTTTCCGAATTTCTGGAGCGTCCCTGGAATGCTCAAAGTTGATCGGTGCCAACAATCTTAGTCGTGAATCGACGCCAAGTGCCTGCCAATCTGAGTCACTCAGATGCAGTGCAGCAGTTTCAGCTGTTGGGAATGGTGCATCGTCTGAGGTGCTGAAATTTGGTGCGAGGATCATCTCGTCGTCCTCATCGACCTGAAACTCAAATCCTTCCGCCTGTAAGGAAGAACCATCCAGCAAATTCCTATTCTGCCACAAGACATTGCTCGTTCCAGCTTGTCCGACATTTGCCAAGTCCGTTGCAAGGTATTGCGGCCAGGTTGTCGGGTTGGTCCCGGTGATCGCATTTCGATTTCGAACTGTTTCACCAGTCGTATCATCAAGCCACCTTCCCATTCCACTGAGCGGCAATGGATGCACGACTTCCGGAATCTGAACACCAATCAGGATATCGTTGTACCAGGTTCCCGCGTTACGAGCTTCTCGTTGATTCCGACCCGTGTAACCACCGTTTTGATTTCGATCCTCGTCGTCATCTGTCCCTGTTAATCCCGAAGACGGAAAAAGACCGCCGCCATTTCTCGCTGGTCGAATTCCAGCCACTTCGCCATAACGCCCCTGAATATCAAAGCTGTTTGTGCCAATGGGAGTCGTTGAGGAGTAAAACTGAGGTCGACCAGACAACAACCAACTCAGTTCGATGTTTGCGATTTGCGCGTCGTTGAAACTTGTTTGATTGAAGTAATGCTCGTGCTGTGATCGTGCCAAACCTTGGTTTGATGTACTCGACAGTGGTGTTCTGAGCACATGAAAAGGGTTGATTTCGCTTCGAGACATTCCCATGTTTGACTGCGTCAGCCAGAGGCGATGTTCTTCGCCAACAGGAACAGAACCGCTCGCGTTCGAACCAGCATTCAGGTTGTAGATTGCTTGTGTCGCGCGGTTTGCGTTGGGACCGTATTCCTGATTTAGAAAACGCAACATCGCCATATTCCCATGGGCATTCACGTTCAGCAATGCGTCGGCGTCGGTGATTTTGAATGCGAAAACCGGGACGACCTGACGACCATCCGGGAGGTCGATGACAGGGTGATCGAGGTCCACGAAAATGGAATCTCGAATCCCGTCACCATCGATATCGATATCAAGTTCATACTGGTTGGAACCGTCCCAGACACCCATTTCAGACGCACCTTCCATGATGCCGTCTCCATCATCTTCACTCGATTCCAGAATTCCGTTCCCGTTCGTGTCTTCACTGTCTCCGTCGATATCGACCGTGAGCGGATACTGACTGAGAATGCGATTGCGGTCACCACTTCTGGCAGCAATGGCTCCAGTGTCGAGGACCCCGTCGTTGTCGCGGTCCTCGCCCATATCCAACGAACCGCTTTGGTCTGCATCTTCCGTGGAGATAAAGCGAGCGTAATTATTGTTCGCCGCGTTGACGTGGTTGTAGTGCGGTCTCATCGACAGCCGGGCATAGTTTGCCCCTGGCCCTGCCAGCGGCCCATATTTCCCATGATCGGCAGCGGCGGTGCCGGTTCCGACTTGATTATACAGATAGCCAGGTCGAAAGAACGACGGGATGATGACACGGTCTCCGGAATCATCAATGTAGTCCATACACAGAAACAGCGAATTCAAATCGGGGTAGGTGTAGCCGGCATCAGGTTGGAAATCTCGATAGGCATCACTTTCTGCTGTTCCTTGGCTGAAGAAATCATTCCCGTTGTGTGCAGAGTTGCCGAAGTGCAAGACAAAATTCGTTTCGTCAGCTGTGTAAGATCCTGATGGATCCACAAGGAGATCAAAGGAAGATGCTGTTGGATTGCTGACGCGAAATCCTGTGCCGTTAAATGGGTGAACATCATCAAGAATTTCAAGATCTGGCCCGATGCGTCCGACCGAGTTGCCGATGATCGACCACCGACTTCGGTGCAATGCACTGTCTGCATACTCACCCCGTGTCCCGCCAATGACTTGTTCGAGGCCGAAGTTCAAAATTCGGTCCCGGTCCAACTCAATAGGATCGACGCCTGCGAATGCGGTCGCGCTGTCGAGTTCTTGTTGGGTCCAACTGAAGAAGAAAAGTCCGAGAACCAGCAAGGTTGTCATCAGCGAGATCACCATGATCAGCACCGCACCTCCATGGCGCGAACGACCAGGAGTGCCGGTGTTCGTTGGCGTCTGCTGCCGCTGAACTGCTTGTTGATGTGTTGATTTCATTTTCATGAGATTGCTCCCTCTTGACTTTGTGAATCGACAAGAGAAGTACGTCTGCAAACCGAGGAGTTCGGTTTGCCGTGAATTGCTTGATTTCTATTGAAAATCGCGTTTTCAGGAATGGTCATTCAACGAAGGAATGCACGAGTGTGACCTGTCGTGATAGACCACTGTTTTGATCCTTAAAGCGAATCGTCATCCGAATCGCCCGCAGCCCGATTCGGTTATCTTGAATTTCCCAGGTAATTCCACCATCTTGCACAATCGCTCCTGGTGTTCGAGGCCACTCCGGCTCGCGTGTCCCGGATGTTCCACCGGTGAGGGCAACAGCGCGTAAAGCACCACTGGCTGCGCGACCAGGGAAGTCGAGACTCATGTTGCCGTTTACATCTTCACCTGGATCAAGATTTCCATTGAGATTCAAATCTTCTCCTGCCAGCGGCAAAACAACAATTCCAGTTGAGGCAGCTGTTGAGGCAGTCCATTGCAAACCAGAAGTTGATTGCAACGGTTGAAAAGGTGGGTCGCCAGTTCCAGCTCCGGAGTTCGGATGCCATGTGTCGTAGACTCGACTGATGAAATCGTCGGAACCGGGCCAGCCTTGCTCCAGGACATCATCGGCATTGTTGGGGACGTTGACATCGTCATCGACGCCGGAGACACCTGGGTCTCCATCGGCACCATTGAGATTGATACGAACGCCATAGGACTTATTTCTGTTTTTAAGATGATCGTAATCGCCGAGCGGAAGAGCACCGCTGGCTCTTCTTTGGAGAGGGTGACCAAGGTTGCGAAACCCGCCTGCGGTGTTGTCCCAGACTTCAATATCCATGCTTTCAACTTTGCTGAGCATGATGTCTTCGCCGGCGCGAGATCCGTTACTGTAAAGGTCGATTGATTTTTCAGCTTCGTCGTAGGTTAGGTTCAGACCCGACGCGACAGTTCGGCGGTATGGGTTGACCTCATCCACAGGCATGTAACCTGTCGAGCGATCACGGCCTGGGTAGGTGAAATTGCTCGAAGATGTTTCCCGAAGAGTAAAGCTGCCAAGATATTTCCCTGTCCCTGGGAGATACTCCCAGGGCACACCGTTGAAACGAAAGTCAGCGCTCATCGGGTCAGTGTCTATAATTGGACTAAAGCCGAATCGATTTTTGGACATCGCAATCGGAACGTTCCGTTGGCCTTCTGTATTTTTCAGTGATTCAAAACTGTTGAAGTAGAAATGCCCAAACTCGCGCGTCGCCGAGTAATCGAAGTCGTTATAGAAGTCGTCGCCGTAATCGGTGTTGGTTGTATTATAGATTTGGTTTCCACTGCTGTTCGTCGGTTGAGGATTTTGCCGCGTTGTTGCTGAAAGCGGGTCACGCAACAAAAGCATTCGGCGGTACAGATTTCCATCTCGCAGGAAATACGAGATTTCCGCAAACCGAGAGACTCCAACGGAGTATGTGTTGGACTCCGTGTCGCCATCGTCGAAGCCAGGTTGATTACGAACGCCGCCGATGTTTGTTGTTTTTCCAGAGAGGACATTCCGGCCGCGCGATACATCGGCATCTCCACGTTCCCCGACCTTGAGCATCACAGTGAATTGAATGTGGTCGTCGGTCGCGTCGAAGATATCGTTTTCAGAGAGATAGAAGTAGCCGCGTTGATTATTCGGATCGATCAGGGATTCATCCCCGGCAGCCATCGGAACGATTCCATTAACATTTCCGTATGGAAATTCCGGTTGGCGGTACGTCATGCGTTGCAGGTCGCTGCGCATTGTG
>JAJDEL010000823.1 GCA_029259835.1 Planctomicrobium sp.
CCGACGACGAAGCCTTCGCCCTGAGTTTGACAGATTCTGGAACCTTCCGCCTCGTCTTCATTCAAGGGAAAAAGAACCTCAAATCGTCAGGGAAATTTACTCTTACCAATGATCAACTCAATCTGACTGGAGACGATGGAACGACGATCTCCGGCACCGTGATTGCCGACAAAAATGGCTTCGCTCTCAAGATTTCGGAGTCCAAGACCCTTTCGTTCTCTCGCAGTAAATGATCTGTAACATGTTGAATTCATAGCACTTGCGATCAGTAAGGAAGTGATTCCTCGTTGAAAAGCTCGGCATTTTAGAAATGCCGGGCTTTTTCAATGTTTGAGCTGTCACAGAAGCTGCATGATCTCGCTTTGAAAATCAGAAGACAACCAATCGCCAACTTTTTGGCAACTCTTTCCTCTTGAAACAAACACAGGTGCAACAATGAAATCCTCAACCCTCAAAACACGGCTGACATTAACTCTTTTCGGACTCGGAATGATCAGCTCAATGCTTTCACAAACAGCTCAAGCCGATGTCGAAAACTATCGCCAGACTTTGAAGGCGACAACCTGGATTCTCGCGAAGAATTCAGAAGGAACATCGAGTGGGACCGGAGTCCTGGTTGATGCCGAAAAGAAATTGGTCGTGACGAATGCTCACGTCGTTGGCGATGCCCGAAACGTAGTCATTTTCTTTGCCGACATGAAGAACGGCTCACCGATTGTTGAACGGTCGCATTACCTCCAAAACGTGAAGAAACTCGGCATCCGCGGTCGAGTTCTGGCTGTCGATCGAAAACGGGATCTCGCACTTGTCGAACTCGGAAAGCTCCCAGAAGGAATCACCGCCATCAAACTTGCTGATGAGAGCAGTAGCCCAGGACAGGATGTCGAATCGATCGGAAATCCAGGTTCAACAGACGCCTTGTGGGTTTACACCTCTGGGACTGTGCGAGCTGTGTATCAGAAGAAATTCCGTACAGGAGCCGGTGAACACAACTTCAAAGTCGTTGAAACTCAATCACCGATTAATTCTGGAGACAGCGGTGGTCCGGTCGTTAACGAAAACGGTGAACTGGTCGCCGTTTCTCAGGCAATTGCCACAAAAGCTCGTCTGGTCAGCTACTTTGTCGACATTTCAGAAATTAAAACCTTCCTTGATAGCCCTTGGAAGCCAGCACCGTTACCCACCGATAACGTCCTCAAAAGTGCCGATCTTGAGTTCACTCAACACAAGACAGGTCACTTTGAAGTCGAAATGAGCATCACAGAGAAGAACAATACAGAGAAAAATAAACAACCAGTCTTTGTTGGCAAGGAAATCGAATACTACGAACGTGCCGATGTCCGCAAAATCTGGTCGCTCGCAGAAACTCTCGATGCTGCTCCAAGCCTCGAAACAACGATGAAACTCCTCGAACAGAACGCCCGAACGAAGCTCGGTTCCTGGACGATTGAACGAACCCAGAACGATAAATACCTGGTTGTTTATTGTGTCAAAATCGATGCCACAGCTAGCCCGGATGCAATGAAAAGCACGATGGAGTACGTCGCCAAACTGACGAATTCCATGAAAGGTCAACTTGTTCCGCAAGAAAAAGTACAGGACGCGAACGAGACCCTCGCTGGCTGGCTTGCGAATTAGAGCAGAGAGTTCACTGCAAAATTCAGTACTGCGACAAAAACCGCGAGTCAGAGACAAATCTGACTCGCGGTTTTTATTATTTCAAAATTGTTGTCACAGATCGCCAGGCTTCTCGCTTAAGAAATCATGACAAAGGAAACAACACTTTTAAAACGACTTTTCAAAGGAACAAAACAATGAACACTCTCACCAAAAAATGCCTATTCACACTCGCCGTCATCGGATCTGCGATTGCAGCGACAGATCAAGTCTCCGCATGCGGTTCACGCGGAGGCTATCGACGTGTCACTCCATCGTACCACTCCTATCGATCCAATCACTCTTACCAACGAGTGTATCGAGCACCACAAGTTGTTCGACGTACTCCACAGCCGATTGTAACACAGCAATTTGCACCTCAACCGGTGAGACGTACTCCCCAACCGATCCAACAACCTGGACAGCAGTTCGTTGAACAACCAGTACAACAACTTCAACTGCAACCCGTTCAACAGGTCTCATCGCAACCTGTCCAGCAAGCTGAAGGAGTTCAGGAAACACCACCAGTCGTCAATCAGGTTCGACGAACGGTACGACCTGTTGGGAAACTCAGTCAGCAACAACAAACACCTCAGCAGTCAGCGTTGCAAATGCTCTCTGCGTTCGGTGTTGAAAGTGAAGTCGAATCGACACCGGTTGAAGAGCCTCAAGTCGAACAACCGCAGTTCACCGAAGTCGGCACCTGGAAAGCGACACTCGCCAACGGTGCCGTCGTTCAGCTTGAACTCGCTGCAAATCGTCAGTTCGTCTGGAAAGCCGTCTCCCAAGGCAAACTGAGCACATTCAGCGGCAACTTCAACATCAACAACGGAACCTTAACTCTTGACCGCTCCAACGACAGCAAAAAACTGACCGGCAGCATGACTCCCAACGGCCTCGAAGCCTTCACCTTCCAACTCCAAGGCACCTCCGACAACGGCCTGGAATTTGTCCGCGGCTAGAGCCAACCGAGCACTTTGAAAACGTTTCATAGCCTCCGAATCATCCAATGATTCGGGGGCTGTGTTGCGTTTCACAGAATCAGCAAAAAGCCGTAACTTAAAACAGACTGGAATCTCAATGGCGAGAACTGTCGATTCACTCCACCTTGATGGCGTTGGGGATGCCTATAATGGGCGATGGGAAGAGGGGGTTATCGATTGGGTCTGCGGTTCCAATTTTGATTGTGTACTCAGTAGGTTCAGAATGATGTTCAACTTCCCACAAAACACTCGACTTCTGGTAATGGCTTTTGCGGTCTTGGCCTTCGCGAACACTGGTCGCGCGACTGTGATCACCTACCTGGATGAAGGCGACTACCTCGCCGCTTTGGGAGGCATGGGGCTGAGTGCAGTCCAGGAAGGTTTCGAG
>JAJDEL010000824.1 GCA_029259835.1 Planctomicrobium sp.
CCTCCAGCACCGCCTCGATAAACATGCCCTGCATGAGAGTATTGAGCGAGGTGCCGCTGCTCATAGGCATCTGCGGCTGCGTCCTGCACTTGAATGACTCGTGATTTCACAGGCCCTGTTCGGTTCACTGTTTTTCCGTGATCTTGTGCATTTGCAGAGACTGCTGGAATCAGGCAAACCATGATCGCCAATAGATGAACTCGTTTCATATCGCTGTCCTCAGATCAATGAGGCTCCCGCCCCAGGTCCAGATTCCGTGTTTGAGCGGCAAAGTCTGCCAGAGTTTGGTTCGGAATCATGACTTAGTATGTTTTCGATGGCAAAAACTGCCGTATTTCTGTCTCAACAGATTGCCTTACAACGTTTATCGGCATTGTGGCCCTCAAAATGCGGAGAATCTGCGAGAATCGGACAACTGGCGCCAGAGGAAAGAATTGGCGATCTTGCAGTAAATCGCTAACCGGAATAGAGTACGCCAAAGTCGCCAGTCACGCAGATTGACTGTTTCAACATTGTAACTTTGGTATGGATCCAGAGAACGAGGATTGGCGAAGCGAAAACGGTTCGTGCCCACGATATCGATTGATGTATTCCTCAAAGTCTTGTGCTTCGAGTTGAAATGTATCACATGCTATCGCGAGCGGAATTTCAAGGAGTGAACGCGTGTTTGTGGCTGCATCAACAAGATGCTTTCCGGAAGTTGATTTCTGGGAAGCACTCACTTTGATCAACGATCTCGAATTTGACAAAGTTGAGATTTACCTCGATGAGCAAGGAACTCTCAAGCCCTCTCAACTGGTTCAATCTCCAGATGAGTTCCACGCGCACTTGAGAGAGAAATCGAGACTTTCTGTGGTTGCGTTTACGCTTGCGCACGAAGTCGACATGGAAACCTACTCCAGTTTGTCCAAACTGGCGAAGGCGATGCGTGTGACGCAAATCAATATCCCTTCAGCTGCTATGGGGACTCCATTCAATTCCGAAATCGACCGACTCAAGACAATTGTCGAGACAGCTTCTGCTGATGGAGTCTGTGTGGCGATCCGAACCGAAGCAGGTCGATTGTCGGCGGATGCTCATACAGCTGTCGAATTGTGCCAATCTGTTGACGGTCTTGGTTTAGCATTCGATCCGAGTTATTTCCTCGGCGAACCTCTCTTTGAAACGACGCTGGAGTTGGTTTCTGGTTACACCCGCCATGTCTTTCTTCGCGATTCCACATTGAATCAAATTCAGGTCCAGGTTGGCCTGGGTGAAGTCGATTACGCACGGTTGATTTCACAACTTGAGAAAGAACGCTACGATCGGTCCTTAACTGTAGAGTTGTTTCCAGATCAACTTGACAGCCAACAGCGAACTCTTGAGCTACGCAAACTGCGCATGCTGATCGACTCATTGCTATAGTTGCACTGCACATGAAACGGTCGTTAAAGATAGAGTTTATTAAGCTAAAAACTCTTGCTCGGAGGCCGTAGTGACATTCTGCTTTGCTACGTGATAGCGTGCCGTTTTCGTACTAGGCACTATCGCGGGCACTGACATGGGGGGGATCATGAAAGACCCACGTATTGAAACTCTGGCTGCGGTTCTCATCGACCACAGTTGCCAGTTAAAGGCTGGCGAGAAAATTCTCATCGAAGCTTTTGATTTGCCGGAACCTGACCTGGTCTGCAGCCTGGTGGAGAAAGCCAGAAGTGTCGGGGGGGCTCCGGTGGTCTTGTGGAAAAATAATGAAATTCTGCGATCACTCTACAGTTCCGGAGACAAGTTATCATTGCAGCTCATGGGTGAGCTTGAGACGCACACAATGGAGCAAATGGATGCGTACATCGGCATCCGAGGTGCGGCGAATAGTGATCAGTTCGCGGATGTCCCGGGCGATCAGATGGATCTGATGACAGAGTGCATCTGGCAACCGGTTCATATCGACACTCGTGTTCCAAAAACAAAATGGGTCGTGCTGAGATATCCGACGCATTCGATGGCTCAATCAGCACGCATGAGTTCAGCCGCATTCGAAGATTTCTTCTTCGATGTGTGCACTGCGGATTACGCTGCGATGGGTGTCGCCCAAGAGCCACTCAAAGATCTGATGCTGGTGACCGATCAGGTTCACATTAAAGGTCCAGGAACGGATCTCAAATTTTCAATCAAAGACATTCCGGTGATTCCTTGCTCCGGAAGCCGAAATATCCCGGATGGTGAAGTCTTTACAGCGCCGGTGAGAGAGAGCCTCAATGGCGTGATTCAGTACAACGCAGGCTCTCGCTATCAAGGAACGATCTTCGATGACATCCGTTTTGAATTCAAAGATGGAAAAATCGTCGACGCGAGTTGTGCCGGACAGACGCAGCGGCTCAATGAAATTCTCGATACAGATGAGGGGGCACGCTATGTCGGAGAGTGGGCACTCGGCTGCAATAATTGTGTGACGCAGCCGATGCTGGACACTCTTTTTGATGAAAAAATCGGCGGTTCGATGCACCTCACGCCCGGAAATGCCTATGATAGTGCAGACAACGGGAATCGCAGCCGCGTTCACTGGGACCTCGTTCTCATTCAGACTCCTGAATATAGTGGTGGTGAGATTTGGTTCGACGGAGAACTGATTCGCAAGGATGGTCGATTCCTTCCTGAAAACTTGCAACCGCTCAACATTGGCCTGGGGTAGAATTCTCTGAATTCTCTTTTTCACTGGTCTTCAAGACATCTTAAGGATATTAAGAAATGCGGTTACAGACTCGTTTTGCATCATGGGCCTTTCTTTGCGCGATTGGTATCGCAGGGATGTTGTCCACGTATTCGTTTGCAGAGGACAAAGTTCTCTCCGATCATCGGTTACCACCCGGAGTGTTGGTGTACACATCGAGTCCCGATATTCCGGCAACGTATGAGGCGTTCAAAAACACGTCGTATGGTCAATTGATCAACAGTCCGGAACTGGAAGAATTCCGCTTGCAACTTCTGGAGAAATTTGAAGCAGAGTCGCAAGAACATATCGAGAAAGTCGAAGAAGAGTTGGGGATGCCGCTCAGTGATCTGGCAGCCATTGTTGCTGGAGATGCAACGTTTGCAATTTTGCGTCCGATTGGTCAACCATTAGGTGCGGTTACGTTCTTTGAAATTGGTGACCACCGCGACATTATAGACCGTCTGCTTGAACTCGCCGACAAACAGATTTCAGAAAACGCCGGACTCGAAAAGCAAACAGAAGAAATCTCCGGGACGGAAGTCAATTTCTATAGTATTGAGACGCCGCATCCAGACTACTCAACAATTGATATTTCATATTTCATCAAGGATGGTCAACTCGTCATTGCCTCATCACGGTCAGTGCTTGAGTTGGTTCTGGAACGCTGGGATGGAAAGCATGCAGCGACGTTTTCCGGCGATGAACTCTACGCAGCGATCAGAGAAAAATGTGCCACAAGCGATGGCTCAACACCAGATATGGTGTGGTACATCAACCCGATTGGATTGACCACGGCGGCTTTGGAACTGGTTCCGCAAGCGAAACCATTCGTTAGCCTCATTCCGCTTTACCTTCCGACGCTGGGCTTAAATCGACTCAAAGCATCGGGATCAACTCTCGAAGTCGACACCGAAAATTTCAATAGCGTGACCAGATCGCTGATCTATGTGGAACGTCCTGCGTCTGGTATTTTGAAGATGTTCGAGATGCGTCCGACGATTGAGCAGCCAGCGGCTTGGGTTCCTGCTAATGCAACGCAGTACTTTGCCTGGGACTGGAATCTTTCAGGTGCTTACGAAGCAGTCGAGTCAGTCTGGGATGGTTTTGTTGGGCCTGGTTCTTTCGAAAGACAGATTACTGATCTCACTCGTCAGGCAAATCAAAATAATCTTCATATCAAAAGAGACCTGGTCGATGTATTGACAGGCAAGATGGAAGGATATGTGGTTCAGGAAATGCCTGGCGATCAGTTGAATACGAAGTTTGCAGCGGCCATAGGAGTGGCGGACGATGAAAAGGCCTGGAAGTTAGTCGAAGCGGCTCTTGAATCGGCAAGCGAAGTTCAAGAGCATGAATTTCGAGATTCGAAGGCGTACACGTTGACCTCTACCGACGATATGCAAATTGCAGTGACCGTTTCCAACAAACAGGTTTACATCGCTTCGGGCTTGGATCGCCTGACCGAAGTTGTGGCTGGAAAAGCTGGCGGGGATTCTCTCGTAAATTCCCCAGGATTCAAACGTGCTCAGGGTCAAATCCCAGATCAGGTTTCGAT
>JAJDEL010000825.1 GCA_029259835.1 Planctomicrobium sp.
CGGGATGTTTGCCGCTCAGGTCGAGATGAT
This sequence comes from Planctomicrobium sp., assembly GCA_029259835.1. Classification (GTDB taxonomy): domain Bacteria; phylum Planctomycetota; class Planctomycetia; order Planctomycetales; family Planctomycetaceae; genus Thalassoglobus. Next base: position 31 of record JAJDEL010000825.1, read on the forward strand.
TCAGAGCTTTTACGGAATCCAGCCAGGCGAGGTCGACCTGCCTGGCTTTCCACTCTTTGGACTATTCAATGCCGCGATGGGTGTCACGACAGTGATCCCGGACATGGACCCAACGAAACCGGCTGAAGTTGATCCACGAAAGATCATTCGAGCCATCGAAGATCAGGATGTGACGCAGGCGTTTGGTTCGCCAGCATTCTGGAATCGCGTTGGACGCTACTGTGTTGAGAACAACGTCACCTTCCCCACTCTCAACCGAGCACTCTCCGCAGGTGGACCTGTGCCGACGCATGTTCTGAAGCGAATGCAACAGGTTCTCACCAAAGACGGAGCCGACTTGTTCACCCCCTACGGCGCGACAGAAAGTCTTCCGGTCGCATCGATCGGCGGCGCAGAAGTCTTACATCGAACAGCTTCGCAAACGAGTCAGGGGGCAGGAACCTGTGTCGGGAAATGTTTTCCGAATGTTGATGTGAAGATCATCGAAATTTCGGACGGACCGATCAAGTCAATTGATGAAGCTAACGAACTGCCTGTGGGAGAGATTGGAGAAATCATCGTTCGCAGTCCATCCGTGACGCGTGAATACTTCCAGCGACCAGAAGCAACACAGCTTGCAAAGATCAGCGATGGCGACCGCTTCTGGCATCGCATCGGCGATGTCGGTTACTTCGATAACGAACAACAACTCTGGTTCTGCGGGCGGAAGGCGCACATCATTGAAGTACAAGGTAAGCGGTTGTTTTCAGTCCGATGCGAAGCGATCTACAATGAGCACCCGAAAATTTATCGCTGTGCTCTCGTAGGGATTGGAGACAAACCGAACCAGCGCCCAGCGATTGTTGCCGAACCAGAAGCCGGAAACTTTCCTGAATCAGAGGTCGAAGAAAAGGAATTACGAGCAGAACTTCTAGCAATGGGTGCCGCGAGTTCTTTAACAGAGCAGATCCACGAGATTCTCTTCCACCGCAGCTTACCGGTTGACACACGCCACAACGTGAAAATCAACCGAGAAGCTCTTTCGATCTGGGCGGCACCGAAACTCAGTCAGTAGGGCCGGTGGAACCGGCCTTACTTTTCGTTTCTTTCGTAGTCATCAATTTTCAGTGAGAAGATTTCCGACCACGAAAAGGACGAAAGGAACAAAAAGTGGAAACATCAAGAAGCTCAATAGGCAACGAAGAACGAGAGTTCAAATCTTACTCTTGCTTCTACTTCGTGTACCTGGTGCCCTTGTATGTTTGATTTACCAGTCATGAATAGTGTAAAGGAAAGGGCCTTGGGAGAGGGTGGAGCAGAGCGCTCAAGCCGCTATGCTTTGAGAGGCTGATCATGTCTGTTTCACTACTCATGTAGGACATTCTCAATCTCGTACAGCATATTGTCCGGTAGAACCGACTCTACCTCCTATCACTGAGGATGACTTCAAGCTGCTCCAGTGACTCATCGCTGACCGGATAGATCAGTGGGATCCCTTTCACCCGACTTGCGGTTGCGTAGAAGGATTGTTCCATTCTGACGACCGGGATCAGGTATTCCTGGTCGCTTACGGGCGATAACTCCAGAATGTTTCGGAACCGTAACGAGTCTTCCTTGATCGAATCTTTCGGCCAGGTTTCGATGACTTTGAAGTTCCGCAATTTTTCATCGAACCGCCCCCGCGCGATGAAGTTGGAATTAAGAATCTGGTGGCGGTTCAAGGTGATTGGATTTGCATACGTCAATGTCATCCACAAAAGCGCGCTCAACCAGACAATTCCAAAAAGAATTGCTGCAAGAAGTGGAATGGCGAACTTTTTCTCAGTCGCAGGGACACCGTCGGACAATAACACGCTCCATCAAATGATTGCCTAGTGGTGACTCGCTGAAGAGCTTTCGTTCTCAACTACTCATCATCTTCAAAATGAATTTCGTAGTCGCGGTCGAAGGCGTCATCGAATTCGTAGACATCGATGAAATCGCTGAGTTGGTCTCGATCCGTCTTTCTCATTTCGCCGCGTTCAATCATGTCAAACACAATGCGCCCAAAGTCGGCGGTGCTGCGAACTCCCCAATGGGCGAACACATTTTTGGCGAGCGGTCCAAACCGCTTGATGCCTAACTCGCGCACTCCGTGCATCAATTCCTGACCGGTGATGTGAGCGTCTTCTTCTGGAAGATCAGGCGAGCGGTCGAGTTTTTTCTGTGTATGGTGCAAGGCTTCATAGATGAAGCGGTAGCCATCCTGATGAAATTTTGGAATTACAGGGGCAGTTTGAATTGGGGAATTCATCTATAATACTCCGTCTCTCCACGCACCGAGAGGCGTTTGTCAACAAAAAATGACCACAAAACGATGCTCGCGCCGCTTCATCCACTCAACTATACAAAAGAAAGTTGATCCAAGGAAAGGTCTCCTGCCAATTTGTTCGAAACACATCGGCAGAAACTGCAATCAATAAATCTCGTTACGATTGAGTTTTACCAGTATCTTTTTTCGCACCAACCTCTGGCGTTGAGGACTTCGCAGCCTCGCCGCTGATGACCGTAATGATATCCGAAAGGTCTACGAGCATTCTACGGTGATCCTCCAGCGAGACAAGGACTTTCTGCGCCAGAATTTCCTGAGCGATGACCTTTCCTTTTCCCTCTTTCGTGACGACCATCTTGCCGACTTTGGGGAGTTCCCTGCTGTAGGATTCGTAAGTGTCGTACTCGTATCGCAGACAGCATTTCAAGCGTCCACAGCGACCGGAGATTTTGTTCGGGTCGAGCGAAGCTTTCTGCATCTTCGCCATTTTCATAGAGACGGGTGGCATTTCAGTGAGATGGGTGTTGCAACAGACCGGTTTTCCGCAGTCCCCGTAATCCGCAAGAAGTTTGGCTTCATCACGAATCCCAATTTGACGCATCTCGATTCGGGAGTCGAATTTTTGAGCGAGGTTCTTTACCAACTCACGGAAATCGACGCGCGACTCCGAAAGGAAGTAGAAGATAATACGCTCGCCGCCGAAGAGGCGTTCGACATCGATCAATTGCATTCCCAGCTTCATCTCGGCAATCGTTTCCTTGCCACCAACGAAGGATTCCTGCTCCCGACCCCAACTTTCCGTGCGAGTCTTTTCGTCTTCCTGAACGGCAAGGCGAAGAATCTTCCCGCTGGGGTCCTCTTTTCCAAGGTAAGCACGCGTGCGGTCGGTCGCTTCGCAGAGGACTTCCCCCCATTCAGTACCACGGTGACTACGAACCACAACCTGGTTTCCGCGCCGGAACTCTTGCGGACCTTTCGCGCTGAACTCACCCAGGAACCGCATCGTTCCGTAACGAACCACGTATCGCTTAGCCATTATTCACTCCAGAATCACGGACGAAAACTGTTTTTGTGACGCCTCGTCAGCCAGCCGCCAATCGGGGAAAGGCAGCCTTGAGATCGAGTGTGTCACCATTATCTTTCTGGAGTTCGAGCAACGTCTCGAAGAGTTTCTGAGACGTTGCTCCTGTGTCTGGATTGTTGAAGACGTCGCGCAGTTCCTGCGGATCTTCTGCAACATGATACAGACGTGCTTTGCTGATTTTTGGATACAGGATCAGCTTGTATCCATCCTGCTTGACCATCCGTTGAAGATCAATGTAGCTACCGTATATCGCGGGGTAGCTGGATTTTGTTGTCTCGCCGCTCAACAACGGGATGAGACTGTGAAAGTCGACATGCTCAGGCTTTGCAACCTCAGCCAACTCAAGGGACGTTGGCATGATGTCCTGAAGATAGATTGGAGCGTCGATCTTCTTCCCTTTTTCAACACCAGGACCGACAACCATAAACGGGACTCTGGCGCTGTGATCGTACATATTTTGTTTGCCGATCAATCCGTGGTGACCGACTGACAAACCATGGTCCGCAGAAAAGAAAATCCAGGTATTTTTTCGTTGTCCAGATACCTCTAAAGCCTCGATGATACGACCAATCTGGTGGTCCATGTGCGTGATGATCGCGTAATACTCCTGCCGGTTCACTCGGACGGAATACTCCGTTCGCGGAAACGGGGCGAGCTTCTCATCGCGCAGATTCTTTCCAGCACCGATATCGTTTCGATATGGGTACAAGGACTGGAAACTCGCTGGGACCTTGATCTTCTCCTGCGGATACATCTCAACGTACTTCTGCGGAGCCTGTCGAGGGTCATGAGGAGCATTGAAGGCGATGTACATAAAGAACGGAGACTTCTGCTCTTTCGCATCGTCGAGATAGGAAATCGCATCGTCGGCGACGACTTCGCTCCAGTGCTTCCCACCTTGCCAGAAGCCGCCAAACTTCTGATCGAACGGACTCCACTTGTCAGGCTGACCTTTTATTGGACGGTTGTAGCCATCGGGCGTCTGTTTCGGCATTCCGCCGCGCACGTGATTGGCAACATCAAACGTTTGATCGGCAGGGAATTTCACATGCCACTTGCCGGTCATGTAGGTTTTGTATCCAGCGGACTTCATATGTTCCGCCCAAAACCGGCCTTGCTTCACTTCGTCTTTGAGGGTTTTGTCGACACCGTTCGCATGCCAGATGTAGCGACCGGTGTTGAGCATGGTTCGGGATGCCACACAAATCGCTCCGTTCCAGCCTCCCATGTTGTAGCAGTGAGTGAACGTCGTTCCTTCTGCGACAAGTCGATCCAGATTCGGAGTCTGAATTTCGTCATTCCCCAAAGCGTGAATCGTGTCGAAGCACTGATCGTCTGCGAACACGAAGAGTACATTCGGCTTATCAGCAGCCATCGAGATGTTTGCAACAATAAACACGAAAGTCAGTAGAGACAGGCTATGGCTTAATTTCATAGAAAACAAATTCGGATCGATGTGGGAAAATTGATCAATTCGAGAGTGAGAACACAGACTCGGTTCACGCCTTTGTGTGTGCAGACTACTATTCTCGCAAAACGAAGACCAGTCAACTTCTGAAAATCGTCCAGTTAACCACACAACTACTAATATGACCACCGTTTGCCTTTTTGATATTGATGGAACTCTCCTGAACTCCGGCGGTGCTGGACAGCACGCGATGGAGCAGGCCCTCCTGGAGACTTTCGGGGTCACGGGACCATACACAGACATTCAGGCCGCAGGCCGAACGGATCGAGCGATTACCTCCGATCTGTTCGATCATCATCGACTTGAGAAGTCCGAAGAGAACTGGAGCCGATTTCAGGCGTGCTATCTGTCGTGCCTTCCAAATTCGCTCTCAACGCAGAATGGTCGTGTTCTGCCAGGGATCGTCGAAATTCTGAATCAGTTAAGCAGCGACGAATTCATTAGTCTCGGTTTATTGACTGGGAACCTTCAGGCAGGCGCCGAGGTGAAGCTGCGGCACTACGGTCTCGATCACCACTTTGCATTTGGAGGTTACGGAGATCACAATCGAAACCGCGATGATGTCGCCCACCTGGCACTTCGCGAAGCCTGCCAGCACCTTGACCGCGATGTCTCTGGAGAAAACGTCTGGGTCATTGGCGACACTCCATCGGATGTCACGTGTGGGCGTGCGATTGGAGCACGCACGATGGCTGTCGCGACTGGAATTTATGATTCAGGCGTTTTGAACGAAGCACAGCCTGATATTCTGTTCGAAGATTTTTCCGATGTCACAGCCGTCGTTGAACGTCTGACTGCCGAGTCAAACTGATCAACTCCAGGATTCACCTATGACGCCAGACGTTGCTCTTTCACTCAGTGCGTGCCTCGCATATCTCATCGGGTCGATTCCATTCAGCATGCTGATTGGTAAATTGATCGGCGGGATTGACTTACGCCAACACGGCAGCGGAAACGTCGGCGCAACGAACGTTGCCAGAACAATGGGCGCAAAATGGGGAGCAGTCGCCCTGTTATGTGACGCTGGAAAAGGGATGGCGTCGGTCGCATTCATCCCGCTGCTCCTCACTATCACTGAAGAGAACGCGGTTCACCAACAGGTTCTCTGTGCGATCTTCGCGGTGTTAGGTCATATGTTTTCCTGCTGGCTGAAGTTCAGCGGAGGCAAAGGTGTTGCGACCGCACTTGGAGGTGTCATCATCCTTTCGTCGTGGGCAACACTTGTCGCATTCATTGGGTTTGCGATCACATTCGCAACCACACGAATCGTTTCACTCGCTTCGATTGTTGCAGCAATCACGTTCACCGTTGCGGCGTTCGTCATCTCCGGAGAAGAACTCTGGTCCGCACAAAACTGGAGCAGCGGAGCATTCAGCATTGCCGTTCCGTTACTAATCATCTTCCGACACCGCTCCAACATCGCACGCCTCTGGAAAGGCGAAGAACCGAAACTGACTTTCGGGAAAAAAGAAGCCGCCCCGATTCCGCTTGATGGGACTGATTCTTCGAAGAGTTAAAATAAATCAACAAAAGTCATAGGACGCTGCAAACACATTTTGTACGATCAATGAAGGGTCTTCAGACCGACTCACCACATTTCACAAGTTTTGAAAGGGAAGTCGTATGAGAAACGTTTTGCTCACGGCCGCCGCGATTGTTTTGCTTTGCCAGCAACCTGCCAAATCCTTCGATGAGAAGTTTTTCGCTCTAACACAGAAGTTGGCGACACAGTCCAAGTGGGAGTTTCCAGGCAATCCACTTGATGATGTTCTTGAGTATGTGCAAGGCATTCATGGCTTCGAAATTGACTCTCGATTGATCGACAAGGCAGGGATTTCATTGGATGTCGAAATCAAAGCGGTCAACAAGGGACTCGTCTCGGAAATGCTTACCGAAGTTCTGGGACCGGTAGATATCGAATACCTCGCCAAAGATGGCAAAATTGTCCTGATCCCGATCGACAAAAAACGTCGCGAAGCACAACTCAAAGATGCCAGTCCGGAATTGCGAAAGATTCTTTCGTCAAAAGACGCCTCGTACGAATCACACGATCACTATCTTGCCGAGTTCTTGGAGTATTTGGCTGTGTTAACGGACCTCACTTTTGTAATTGATAAAAAATCTTTGGAGTCTGCTGGGAAGTCCGAAAAAACTATTGTCGAAGGAATAGGTTACGGCCTGCTAGTCACAACGCTTGATGAATTCCTCCACCCCGCCGGATTGACATGGAAGGCTCAGGAGAACCGAATTGTGATCCAGGCGATCACCAAACCCAGGAAGGGCGATGTCTCCACATCTTCAATTCCCTCGGACTCAGAGAGTGATGAAACTCTTGCCTTCAAAAATGAAATTGTTTTTTCACAATTTTTCTACGAGCAAGCAGACCAACGGCGGAGGCAATATTCTAGTCTTATCTCTAATCGCGGAGTTTGGGCATTCCGCAAAACATCACTGCAAGATATTCTCCATGAAGTGAGCCAGACGCACGACGTCGATCTGATCCTCAACTACAAGGCCATTGAGGAGAGCGGGCTGTCTTTGGATGAAGTCATTACTTATTCCGGGGCAGGAACAATTGCGAGTATGCTCTCGGAACTCCTTGAGCAATCGAAGTTCGAATTAATCGCCGATGACGACAGAATCCTTATTTGGCCCCAGGATCAGAAGGAGCGGAAACGACAAGATGCTGATGGATCCCCTGCCTTGAAATCAAAACTGGACAGAGAGGTCAACATTCGATTCAACGGGCACAGAATAGAGGATTGTATCTGGATGATCCGTACGAACCATCATATGAAAATACTTTGGGATTCTAATTTATTGAGAGACATCGAACGCTCAATTGACTCAAAGATCCACAGAACAATGTATTGCACAATGAGGACATGCCTCACCGAAATTCTTTCTCCGGCAGGGCTGACCTGGAAGGCACAAGGAGACCGGATATTGATACAAGCGGAAAAAGTTAAGAAGACGACCACGAAATAAACGAAAGAGACGAAATGAGGCCGGGTAATCCCGCAGCATGTTGGTAAAAGGCACAAGAGAACAGGACTCTTCATTGAAAAACTGACAGTCAGATTTCCACTTGTCGTCCGCCCACTTTTTCCTTTCGTTCATTTCGTCTCTTTCGTGGTCAATAAACTTCCTCAAACTAAAAAACAAACTTCAGCAATGGCGAAAACAACTACACATCCCATCCTCGGTCGGCTCATTCCGGATCAGTGGGGGGATGAGTTGATGTTCTTCCGTAAGTTTCCGCACATGGAAACGTTCTGGCACCCGGATAGTCAGAAGCAACTCGAAGATCTCGAACTGAAGCACCGAGACCTCGTGAAGAAGTGGGAACTACAGCCGGGCGGCTTACCGGAATTTTGTCGCAACTACGACGTCGCCGCTGCCCTGCAATCGCTGGGAGTCTTCGAAGTCGGCATTAGCAACGATGAAGAGCCTGATGTCGCCTCTCCGACAGCAGCACAGGTTTCTGCATGGGAAGACTTTGTCCAGCATGAAGAGCAAATCTGCCTCAACGCCTGCGATGCGCTCGTGCGTTATTTCAACTTCCTGCGAAGTTCCGCACCACAATTGTTTGAACAAGAAGACGATTGCCCAGAAACAGCGGAGTGTATTGCAGACCTGCAAAACTGCGTTCGCTTCGATGGCATGAACCTCAGCCCGGAAGTCATCTCTGGACTTTCGACGATTTCATTCGGTTGGGACGTTGACTGGGACATGGAACACGGCTTGCAGACAATCTTCCACGAAGGCGAAGTGATCGCGATCGGCAACGATCTTTACAGCCCGGAAGACATTCTCTCTCAATCAAACTTCGGCAAAGAAATCCTCACCGAAACCGAGCAAGTTGCCCTAACGAACTTTGATTTTGCTACGAAGAATTGAGATTCAACGACAATCTGTAGGCTCGGCTCTATTTTGAAGGTGAACCTCAATCTCTGGTTCTACTGGGCAGGCCACTTAACTTTCTGCAAAAAGACGTTGATTGAAAGAGGCAAGGCGAGTGGGGAGCATCTTCTTCCTGAGTTTTGGACGTGATGCAACTCAATTTTGGAACACTAATAGCCACTAATGCTAATGATCAGCGTTGATCAGTGAAGTTTAGTGTTCCAGCTTTCTTTTTTGAATTCAAATTCAAATCGCCTCAAACGGATCGTTTCCACTCAAGCTCATGTTTGAGATGACGTCAATGATATGACGATCAAATGCTTCAGAGAGAAGAAACAGGATGGTCCAAAGGAATCATTCTTTCGAAGTCAATCTTCATGCCTGATTCAACGGCGCACAGCTCTTAGCGTTGAACCTGATTTCATTGACCTCGACGGAAACAATACCGGAAATTTCGACGAATCCGTGGCTGTGGAATCCCTGTACGCTTGAATCGTTCGGTGAGGTTGTTAGCTTCTGACAAGTTTGCGCGAAAACGGTTCATGGATGTGAGTCTAGGCAAAATTCTGGACGGTTGTACATCTGGTTTACTCAATATGTGACCGCGCGAGCTTGGTCCCGAATTTGGGGTATCCTGAGCAGGAAGTAGCAGAACGTGCCACGTCGCGACGACATTAAGAAAATTCTGATCATCGGCTCCGGTCCAATTGTCATCGGACAAGCTTGTGAATTCGATTATTCAGGGACGCAAGCCTGCAAAGCCTTGCGAGACGAAGGCTACGAAGTCGTTCTCGTCAATTCGAACCCTGCGACAATCATGACCGATCCCAGCACAGCGGATCGGACGTACATTGAGCCGATCACCTGGCAGTACGTCGCGAAGATTCTCGAAAAAGAACGTCCCGATGCGTTGCTGCCAACACTCGGTGGACAAACCGGATTGAACACGGCGATGGATTTGCATCGTCGGGGAATTCTGGACCAACTCGGTGTCGAGATGATCGGTGCTCGCGCCGATGTCATCGCGAAAGCCGAAGGGCGTCAGTCATTTAAGGAAGCAATGGTCAAGATCGGGCTCGATGTGCCGCGTTCTTTAGTCGTTCGCAACATGCAGGAAGCCCGCGAGGCTCAACGCGAAATCGGGTTACCAATCATTATCCGTCCGAGTTACACCTTGGGCGGCGTTGGCGGAGGCATTGCGTACAACAAAGAAGAATTCGAAGAGAAAGTCCGTAACGGCTTAAAGCTCTCTCCGGTCACCGAAGTTCTGCTCGAAGAGTCGGTACTCGGTTGGAAAGAGTATGAAATGGAAGTCATGCGCGACAACGCAGACAATTGCGTGATCGTCTGTGCGATTGAAAACTTCGACCCGATGGGAGTCCACACCGGGGATTCAGTGACCGTTGCACCAACGCAGACTCTCACGGACAAAGAATATCAGCGGATGCGGGACGCGACGATTGCCTGTATGCGGGAAATCGGCGTAGAGACAGGCGGCTCGAACGTTCAATTCTCAGTCGACCCAAAAACCGGTCGCATGTGCGTCATTGAAATGAACCCAAGAGTCAGCCGTTCAAGCGCTCTGGCTTCAAAAGCGACAGGATTCCCAATTGCAAAAATTGCTGCAAAACTGGCGGTCGGCTATACACTTGATGAAATCCCAAACGACATCACGCGCGAGACACTCGCTTGCTTCGAACCGACAATTGACTATGTCGTGACGAAGTTCCCGCGTTGGACATTTGAAAAGTTCCCCGATGCCGATCCAACGCTGACCGTGCAAATGAAATCGGTCGGAGAAACGATGGCGATTGGGCGAACGTTTAAGGAATCGTTTCAAAAAGCCTTACGCGGCCTGGAAATCGGACACTTCGGTTTCGGTGGCGGGAAGAAAGACCTCTGGGGAACTGAGAAGCAACCAGCGATTGAAGAAATTCGCAGCAAACTGTCAATCCCCAACAGCGAACGAGTTTTCTACCTTCGCTATGCGATGAAAGCAGGATTATCGATTGAGGAAATTTTCCAACTCACCGCAATCGATCCATGGT